>CBJLQC010000210.1:0-5350 GCA_966424955.1 uncultured bacterium
TGAACAATTCGACGATCGTCACGACCCAGCCCGATTTCACCGATCCCTACACGCTCTATTCCGACCTTTACTATCAGCTCGCGGATGGCGAGCAGCGGCTGACACGCGGCGCTCGCTATGATGCGGTGGACGCGGATCGCACCGGACGAAAACTGCTGGTTGTCGCCAATGCCGGTGGTATCACTTCGCTGATCGCCCACGATGCCCACACCGGCCAGGACCGCGTGATTGTCGAAGGCCGCCCGGATGTACAGTGGGTGTCCGCGCGCTGGAGTCCGGATGGCACGCGCATCGCCGCACAGCGCTGGATGCTGGGCGGCCGGCAGGATGTCATCGTGCTCGACACGCTGGGCACCCCGCTGAGCGAACGGCCGCACCCGTGGGTGTACGAAGAGCGGGCGTCCGACGCGGCACCGACCTGGTCGCCGGATGGAAGCTGGGTGATCTTCACTTCCGACCGGGGCGGCGTGAACAACGTTTTCGCGTTCAGCCCCGACAACGCGAGCGGCCTGGTCTTCCAGCTCACCAACCTGCTGACCGGCGCTTTCTTCCCGGAAGTTTCGCCGGACGGCGCCTGGCTCTATTACTCCGCGTATCACGCGGACGGCTTCACGATCGAACGCACCCGTTTCGATCCGAATGCGTGGCGTCCCATCAGTTATCAGGCGGCGGGCGACACGGTACCCGTGACAGTGCCGCCGCAGGCCGGCAGCACGTGGCCAACGCGCAGCTACCACGCGCTGCGTTCCGCGCTGCCGCGCTTCTGGGTGCCGATCTTCGCCCACGATTCATTGCAGGGAACCTTCGTCGGCGCATTCACGGCTGGTGCCGACATCGCGAACCGTCACAATTATGCCGCGGCACTCGCGCTCAACTTCGCCAATGGACGCACGCTCGGCTGGCTGAGCTATACCTGGGCGGGGCTGGGCAATCCGCTGCTCACGCTGAACGCGTCGCGTGAATACGATATCCTCGCCGCAGAGTCCGTGCGCCGGGAAGACAACGTGTCGCTGCACGCGACGCTGCTGCGTCCGCGCTGGCGCTCGAACGCGGCATTCACACTGGGCGTAGAGGGCGTCGCGATCCGGCGCGATTCCACGGAGCGCGTGCTCGACGTCGAAGACCGTCTGCTGGGAGCCGTGGTCGGCATCGCCTTCGGCACTGCGCGCACCCCCGCATACGCAATCAGCGCGGAGGATGGATTGCGTGTATCGCTGGCGGCGCGGCGTCGCTTTGATCTGGATCCCGTATTTCGCGATGCCACGTACAGCGAGCTTTACGGCGTGGCGCGCGCGTATCGCAGCATCAGCGCTTTCGGCTTCGCGCATCACGTGCTCGCCGCGCGCGTGAGCGGAGTCCATCGCACCGGCCTGGGCATCGGACCCACGGATGTCGGCGGTACCGTCGCCTTCCTGCCGGTGCGTGGCTTCGAAGATGGCGACCGCATCGGCTTCAGCGCCTGGAGCGCATCCGCCGAGTACCGGCTGCCCATTGCCTTGATCGGCCGCGGCGTGCGGCTCTGGCCACTCTTCATCGACCGGATCGGCGCCAGCGTTTTTGCGGATGCCGGCAATGCGCAGTGCACGGCGGCGCAGGCCGCGGCTTACCACTTCTGCCCGGGCAATCCGGAGCAAGCCGACGAGATGTTGATGAGCGCGGGGCTGGAGGTCTACTCCGATGTTGCCGTGCTGTCCTTCTTCCCCGTGTGGGTGAGAGCCGGCTTCGCGCAGCCCATCCAGGGTCCGCGCGATGTTGCCCGCTTCTACATCACTCTCGGCCAGTCGTTCTGAGCTAGCGTTCCGTGTAATAGCGTTTGAGCCACCTGCCCAGCCCATCCAGGCCGGGGAACAGCACACGCTCGTTCACGTTTACCTGGTCGAGCTTGTCGCGGATCTCCCACTTGATGCCGGCCGGAATGATGATGCGCCGGTGCGCGCGCGGATGTTCGGCCAGCCACTCGTGCAGCACGTAGCGCGGGTCGGACATCACGGAGAACAGCGCCGCCTGGTTGACAATGCGGTCGTCTACGGAAGGAGGCTCGAGAAAGACCACGAACGGTTCCTTCGACAGCGCGTCCAGATCCTCCAGTGATTCGACCACCTCGGAAAGCATTTCGCCGGTGAAGACATCCGATCCTTCCGCGTCCAGCACCTCGCGCAGCTGCTGCGGCAGACGGCCGTTGATCTCCGTAAAGTTCACCGCCCACAACTCCCCGTCGTGGTTGTAGAGGGCGACGTCGTCGGTGGCGAAGTGCAGGGCAACCAGCGGAGAGTAGGTCCAGTCGAGCAGACGCGTTGGCAGGCCGTGATGCTGCGCGAGCGCCAGCCAGTTCCAGAGCGATTCGTCACCAACGAAGCTGCGGTGTGCGTACTTGCGGAAGTTGCGGATGACGTGCCGCTCGCGCGCCGCGAAGTTGCCGCCGATGCGGCTCAGGCTGTTGTGCAGGCCGCTGCCCGCGCGGCCGCAGCCGCGAAACGCGCCGGTTGCGCGGTACCGCTTCAGCCGCTCGTTCCAGGAGCCCTCGAACAGGATCTCCTGCAGGTGATCCCAGCCTTCTGCAACAATGTCTTGCGCCACTTGCCCTCCCGCAGCGCGTACACACTGGAGCAACGTGCGTGCCCGTAAGCTGGTACGGATTATGACCTTATAGCACGTGTCCATTTCCAGGAGGTGCCATGGAAGGACAGCGAGGCAGGGAAATGCTGCGGCGCCACTCTTCGGGGTCTAGCCGCTTTTCTGAAATACGAGGTTTGTACAACCGCGTCATGCAGGGACTGCGACCCAGCGGTGCCGCCAACGCCGACGAAGCACTGGACAACGCGCTCGCCGGCGATCGCCGCGGCACGGGCGCGCACAAGGCAAGCGCGCGTAAGGGCGGCGGACAGTAACCGCTGCCCTGAGGCGAAGAACGAAGCAGCGGCGAGTGGAGTTGCCGCAGGCAGATGGTTGCGTAGCTTTGCGCGCCATCACCTTTGCCTGAGCGTGTTATGATTCGCCGCTGCTTCGTTCTCCACCACCCCTTCATACTCCTGTTGGCCACACTCACGCTGGGCGCGAGCCGAATGGAAGCGCAAACCGGCGCGCGCGCGCTGGGCGTGCCCCTCGCCGGCACGCCCGGCCCCCTCAACGCCATCACCGATGTCGCAGGCGTCGAGGTCGGACACGCGACCATCATTGCCGGCAGCGGCCGGCTGCTAACCGGTAAAGGGCCAGTCCGTACGGGCGTCACCGCGGTTCTGCCGCGCGGCCGTACCGGCGCTGACAGCGTATTCGCCGCCTGGTTCACGCTCAACGGCAACGGCGAGATGACCGGCACGACGTGGATCCGCGAGTCGGGCATCCTCGAGACGCCGATCCTCATCACCAACACGCACAGCGTCGGCATCGCGCGCGACGCATTGATCGAATGGCTGCGCGCGCACGGGCGCGATTTCAGCTGGGCGCTGCCCGTCGTCGCCGAAACGTGGGACGGGCTGCTCAACGACATCAACGGCTTCCACGTCAAACGCGAGCATGTCTTCGCGGCGCTGGACAGCGCGCGGGGCGGACCGGTGCGCCAGGGCGCGGTCGGCGGCGGTACCGGCATGCTGTGCAACGGTTTCAAGGGCGGCATCGGCTCGGCCTCCCGCAAAGTCAGCGAGCGCGGCGGCGGCTATACCGTCGGCGTTTTGGTACAGTGCAACTACGGCAACCGGCGCGTGCTGCGCGTGGCGGGCGTGCCCGTGGGTGACCTGGTGAAGGACACGCCGTTGTGCTATACGAGCGAGGCCGCGCCGGCCACCGAGCGCCTGCCCAACGTGCCGCTCTGCTCCGCCCGCGCGCCCGCCCCCGCGCGCGAGGCTGAATTCGACCTCGGCTCGATCATCATCGTCGTGGCCACCGACGCGCCCGTGCTGCCGCACCAGCTCGACCGCATCATCAAGCGCGCATCCCTCGGCATCGGCCGGCTGGGCGGTCTCGCATCGAACGGATCGGGCGACATCTTCATCGCATTCTCAACGGCCAACCGCGCGGCCGTCGCCCAGAGCGCGGGCACCGCGCAGGTCGAGATGCTGCCCAACGATCGCATCGATTACCTGTTCGAGGCGACCGTGCAGGCTACCGAGGAGGCGATCCTGAACGCGATGGTCGCGGCCGAGGACATGGTCGGTGCCAATGACCTGAGAGTACCGGCCCTGCCCGAGGATCAACTGAAGGCACTGATGCAGAAATATCATGGCCAGAACAAATAAGCTGCTGATCCTGAGCGCACTGGCGGCGTGTGCGCACGTCACGAGCGGCGGCCGGCCGTCCATGTCGGTCGCCGACGCCGAGCGTGCCTTTGCCGCCGACGCGCAGGTGCGCACCGTCAATGAGGCATTTGTAAAAGCGTTTGCTGCGGACGGTATCGTCTTCCGCCCCACGCCGACCAATGCGCAGCAGGCGTTCGCCGCGCGCCCGATTCCGGCGACGCTGTCATTGCGCTGGACGCCGACCAGCGCCGAGACGTCGGCCGCCGGTGACCTGGGTGTCACGACCGGACCTTCCGAGCGCGGGGAGCGCGGCCAGCCGACCGCCGGCACCGGCTACTTTCTCAGCGTATGGCGCGCCAGCGGTGGTCAGTGGAACGTGGTTATCGACGCCGGCATCGATGCGCCCATCCCCGTTTCCGTGTCGGAGGCCAGCGGCACCCTCGGCCAGCGCACGCTCCAGCCATCCCCGTCGCGCTCCGATGACATCGAGCAGATGCGCAACGACCTGATGCAGATCGAGCGGACGCTGAGCGAGGACTATCCGGCGCTCATCCGCGACCACGCGACCAGCGACGTGCGCGTGTACCGCAACGGCCATGGGCCCACGTCCACCATTGGCGAAGCCGTGGGGCTCGTGCGCGACGAAAGCGATGTCGAGTGGATCCCGCAGGCAGCGTTCGTGTCCAGCTCCGGCGATCTCGGGTATGTTTACGGAGTGGCCAGGACTGAACGCGACGGCGGCTACCTGCGCATCTGGCGTAATCAGGACGGGCGGTGGAAGGTAGCGTACGATTTACGAAATTGAAATTTCGGCCACCATGTCCAATTCACGCTGTCCCGACACGAAGCTCTATGTCCAGCTTCTTCCCGATTCGTGCCACGATGCCGGACACCGCGCGCACGTGGTCGTCCGTCGTCCGCCAGTTCACGATGCAGGCGCGCAGCACGTACTTGCCATCCAGCACGGCATTCGAGACGAACACCTCGCCACCTGTCTGGAGGTTGGACAGTACCGCCGTGTTCAGCTGGTTGAGGTATTCCGCGATGGCGGGCTCATGCGCGCGACCGCGCAGTTCAGCACGACCGCGCACCAGATCCGCATCGCGACGCCGGTCGCG
>CBJLQC010000211.1:0-5320 GCA_966424955.1 uncultured bacterium
GTCGCCGTAGCTGAACCCACCGGGCAGCACTACGACATCGGGACGACCGAGGTGTGTCTCGCGGTGCCACACGTAACGCGGCTGGGCACCCACCAGCTCGGCTGCCTTGAAGCAATCGTAATCGCAATTGGATCCCGGGAAGGTGACGATGACCATGTCCAGGCTCATTGAGCACCTACCGTGATGGTGTAGTCTTCGGTCACCGGATTGGCCAGCAGGCGGCGACACATCTCGTCGACACGCCGGCGCGCATCATCCTGCGATGTCGCCTGCATGCGCACGCGGATCAGCCTGCCGACGCGCACCTCCTCGATGTCCGCGAACTCGAGGGAGTGCAGCGCGTGCTGCACGGCTTTCCCCTGCGGATCGAGCAACCCTGCGCGCGGCGTGATGTGCACTTCTACCATGTACTCAGTCAAGGTGTGTCCTTTCCATCCGGCCTGCGATCAGAGCGCCGACGGCCGCGCCTGCGGCGTCGCCGGTTGCGAATCCCGAATTTCCGCGGTGGCGACAGCTCCGAGTAGCTGATGTCACGCAATTCCGCGCCCGCTTCGTCCGGATCTTCATCCAGCAGCGGATCGCGCTCGGGCAGCCGCTCGAAGAACCCGAGCGCCAGTGCCTTGAGTACCCCGTAACTCACATAGGCGATCGACATCGGGAAGAAGAACAGCGCCGGGATGGTAATGGCCGCGACGACGTTGGCCATCAGAAAGACGAAGTTGCCGATCCCGCGCGCCGAGCGGAAGCCGGCTTTGGGCACGACCGGATACAGCACATGGCTCATCATGAGCACGGACAGCACGAAGAGCATCACGGTCATGACCGTCGCCCAGGGCCAGTGCGCGAAATTGTCGCGGAAGAGCTGCGTCTGGCTGAACGGATAGAAGGTCGCCAGCGTCATTCCCGCGGATGGCGAGGGCAGTCCATGGAACGCCGCCTTGGCGTGGCCCGCCTGCTCGACGTTGAAACGCGCCAGACGGATTACCGCGCTGGCCACATAGAACCACGCTGCGACCCAGCCCCACGGAGTGTCGAACAGGAAGGTGTAGTAGATGATGAGCGCCGGTGCGACACCGAAACTGATGCCATCGACCAGCGAGTCCAGCTCCTCGCCGAAGCGACTGCCCGTCTTGGTGTAGCGGGCGACGCGGCCGTCGATCGTATCCAGCACGGCCGCCCACACGATCAGCCAGGCGGCGGCCGTGAATTCGCGCCGCGAGGCCGCGACGATCGCCCAGATGCCGAGGAACAGATTGCCGAGCGTGAACGCGCTCGGCACGATGATGACGCCGCGTTGCAGGCCGTTCACCACGAGGACCTGCCCGTCATGCGCCGGAACAGCTCGCGATAGCGTTCGCTCGTGGCTGCGATGACGTGGTCCGGCAGCTGGGGGCCCGGCGCCTGCTTGTTCCACTGGCCGAGCGAAACGAGCTGCTCCAGGTAATCCCGCACGGGCTGCTTGTCGAGCGACTGTTGCGGCCCGCCCGGTGCATAATGCTCTTTCGGCCAGAATCGCGACGAATCGGGCGTCAGCACTTCGTCGATCAGCAGCAGCTCGCCGCCGGGCGCATGCCCGAATTCGAACTTGGTGTCCGCGATGATGATCCCCGCGCGTTCGGCGATGCGCAGCCCCGCACCATATATCGCCAGGCTGCGCGCCTTCAGCGTTTCGGCCAGTTCGTCGCCCAGAGCTGCGCTCACTTCGCCAAAGGCGACATTCTCGTCGTGGCCTTCTTCCGCCTTGATCGCCGGTGAGAAGATCGGCGTCTCCAGGCGCGCGCTCTCACTCAATCCCGCCGGCAGCGGCTCGCCGGCCAGCGTCCCGCTCTCCCGGTACTCTTTCCAGGCGGAGCCCGCGATATAGCCGCGGACCACACACTCGAATGGTATCGGCTGCGTGCGCTGCACCAGCATCGCGCGTTTGCTCCACACCGCGCGTGACTCGCGCAAAGCCGGAACCCGGGCTTCGATCTCCTGGTCCGCGGCGGCGATCAGGTGATTGGGCGCAAAGGAGCCGCCGTGTTGCAGCCACCAGGCCGTGATTTGCGTCAGCACCGCGCCCTTGTCGGGAATGGGCTGCGGCATGACGACGTCGAAAGCGCTGATCCGGTCCGTCGCCACGATCAACAGCCGATCACTGCCGACGTCGTACACGTCACGCACCTTGCCGCGCCGCACGAGCGGGAAGGGGAGCGCGGTTTGCGCAATTGCGTTCATCATGCTTTCAGCTCCGGCGCGGCATCGCTCACCTGGTAACGATCCAGGATCGGCTGCACATGGTCCTGCAGGAACGCATCCACCTGCTCGGCAGCGCGACCGGTGTGCCGGCGCGGGTCCAGTACCTCCTGTACTTCGCCCGCCGACATGCCGAAGCTTCGATCTGCGGCGATGCGTTGCGCCAGGTCGTTCTCTTCGCCGCGGTCTTTGACGACTTCCGCTGCGGCCATCGAATGCTGGCGGATGCGCTCGTGCAGTTGCTGGCGGTCGCCACCGGCGCGCACGGCGTGCATCAGGATCGCCTCCGTGGCCATGAACGGCAGCTCTTCGTCGAGATGCCTGCGGATCACCTCCGGCCGCACGACCAGCCCCGCCGAAACATTGTGCACGAGCAGCAGTATCGCATCGGTTGCCAGGTATGCTTCCGGAATCGCGATGCGCCGGTTCGCCGAATCGTCGAGCGTGCGCTCCAGCCACTGCGTGGCCGCGGTGAAGGCCGGATCGATGGTCAGCGTGATCACATGGCGTGCGAGTGCGGTGATCCGCTCGGCGCGCATGGGGTTGCGCTTGTACGCCATCGCCGACGAGCCGATCTGCTCCTTCTCGAAAGGTTCCTCGATTTCCTTCAGATGCTGGAGCAGCCGCAGGTCGTGCGCGTACTTCGATGCCGACGTTGCGATCCCGGCCAGTGTCGCCAGGAACGCATAATCGCTCTTGCGCGGATACGTCTGGCCGGTCACGCCATACAGCTTCTCGAAGCCCATCTTCATGGCGACCCGGCGCCCGAGCTCACTCACCTTGCCGTGGTCGCCATCGAACAGCTCGAGGAACGATGCTTCCGTGCCCGTCGTCCCGCGAATACCGCGATAGCGCAGCGTCGTCAGTCGGTGTTCGATCTCTTCGACGTCCAGCACGAAATCCTGGAGCCAGAGCGCCGCCCGCTTGCCGACCGTAGTCGGTTGCGCGGGTTGAAAATGCGTGTAGCCGAGCGTCGGCAGGTCGCGATGCCGGCGGGCAAAATCAGCGAGTGAGGCAATACAGGAAACCAGCCGGCGGAGCACCAGGCGCAGGGCCTGCGCGTGTTGCATCAGCTCGCTGTTGTCGGTGACGAAAGCACTGGTCGCGCCCAGGTGAATCACCGCTTTCGCGGCCGGCGCGACTTCGCCGAAGAGATGCACATGGGCCATGACATCGTGACGGAAACGCTTTTCCAGCTCGGCGGCGCGTTTCAGGTCAATGTCGTCGAGATGCGCGCGCATGTCGCGCAGTGCCTCGTCCGGAATGGGGAGCCCGAGCTCCTGCTCCGCTTCGGCGAGGGCCAGCCACAACCGCCGCCATGTCGAGAACCGGGCCGCCGCCGAGAAGATGCGACTCATCTCTTCGGAGGCATAACGCTCGATGAGCGGATTCTGATAAACGAGGTCGCTCACGCGCTCAGCCATCCAGGTAGAACGGCGGCGTCGAGCCGACCTGGCCTTGCCGCTCGAAAGTTATGCGGATCGCGGCGCGCGGGCCGACGCGGCGTAACACATCGGCAGCTTCTTCCGCGCTGCGGATCGGCACCCGGTTGATCTCGATAATGAGGTCGCCTTCCTGCAGGCCGAGGCGTTCGGCGCCCGCGGGCAGTGACGCGATCAGGGCGCCCTGCTGGCTGCGCAGCCGTCGCTCAGCGCGAATGGCAGGCGTCAGCGTGATCAGCTCGAACTGCGCCAGGACCTGCACCCGTTCCGCCGCCAGCGACGGCAGCGCGCCGGCCGTGATGCGAAGCGTGCGGTCGCGGCCATTTTCGCGCACAGCCAGGCTCGCCGCTTCGCCCACTCGCATGTCCAGCGTGCGTGCCTCCCAGTCGAGCGGATTGGCCACTCGCCGGCCATTGAACGAAAGGATGGTGGCGCCGACGCGCAGCCCGGCCTGCGCGGCCGGTGAGCCCGGTGCGACCTGCGCGACACGCACTTCGTTGCTGCGGCCGAAGGCATTCGGATCGGCCGGCTCGACGGTTGCCCCGATCCAGGCGCGCTGCACGCGCCCTGCGCGCACCAGGTCGTCGGCAATGCGCCGCGCGCGGTCGATCGGAATCGCGAAGCCCAGCCCCACGCTGCCGCCGCTCTGCGAGATGATCGAGGAGTTGACGCCGATCACCTGGCCCAGTGCGTTGATCAGCGGGCCACCCGAGTTGCCGGGGTTGATCGACGCGTCGGTTTGGATCATGTCGAGATAGTAGCCGCGCCCTTCATCCGAGCCGCCCGGCACGATGTTGCGGCCGACCCCGCTCACCACGCCCGCGGTCACGGTTGGTTCCGCATTGGACAGCAGAAAGCCGAACGGATTGCCGATGGCGATGACCCACTCGCCAATGATCAGATTCGAGGAGCTGCCCAACGGCGCCACCGGCACATTGGCCGGGGGATTGCGCAGGCGCAGCACCGCGAGATCGGTCACTTCATCCGTGCCGACAACCGAGGCGGGGAAGTCCCGGCCGTCACTCAGCGTCACGACAACTTCGGTCGCGCCCCGCACCACGTGCTCGTTCGTGAGCACGGTGCCGTTTGCATTGATGATGAATCCGGAGCCGAGTCCCTGCACTTCGCGCGTGCCGGGCTGCAGGAAGAAGCTCTCCCACAGAGAGCGCGGCTGCACCGTCTCGCGACGCAGCACGTTGACGCTCACGACCGCCGGCGCCACCCGCTCGGAGGCACGCACGATCGCGGTGCGGCGCGATTCTGTGGTTGGGTCCTGCGCGGTGGCCTGAGCGTTCACCAAAGCTAGCAGGAGAGCACAGAGGAACAGCCGTGCCCGAACACGAACACGGACACGTGCGCGTGCGGTTTGGACAGGTTTACGGCCGTAACCCACGCGGTTCCGCCGTCCCACGTGTCCGTGTCCGCGTTCGTGCACGTGAACGTTCGGTTGAACGGCTGTGATCAAATCTGCCTCTTCCCCTGCGGCAGCTTGGCCCAATCAGCCAGGAATCCGTCCAATCCCTTGTCCGTCAAAGGATGCTGAATCAGCTGGTGCAGCACCTTGGCCGGCATGGTGGCCACGTGCGCGCCCATCATCGCGGCTTCCACTACGTGCATCGGATGCCGCACCGAGGCCACCAGCA
>CBJLQC010000212.1:0-5296 GCA_966424955.1 uncultured bacterium
CTGTGCTGGCGCTACTGGATGACGATCTGGAGGAAGCGCATCTCGATTTCATCGCGGATTCCGTGTATCCGCGCTGGCCGCTGGCCAGCGGGCTGGTCGCGCTGGCGCTGTACCGCTACCATCGCGAGCCGGCGGGCTTCGCGCTCCTGCAGCGCATGGCGCAGCGCGCGACAGGCACACCCGCGATGTACGTGCTGCCGCTCGTGCGCGGAATGCTGGGCTGGGAAGTGGATGCGCCCCGGCGGGCCGCGGCGTTGGAGTTACACCTGCCGGCCGCGTGGAGCGAGCTGAGCGTGCAGAACCTCAGGGCCGGCGATCATTTCGTCAACGTCGAAATCACCCGCGGCCGCGGCGCCTACACCATCCATCTCGGCAAGACGACGGTCGCACCGCTTTCACTCCGTATTGCCCCGGCGCTGCCGGCGGGCGCGCGCGTTACCAGCGTGCTGGTGAATGACGCCGACCAGCCGGTGCAGCTGGAATCGAACGAGCACGATACGCACGTCGTCGTCGAAGCCGTGCTGCGGCGCGCCGCCAACATTGAAATCGAATACGCGCTGCCGGCCAGGAAACCTTCACGGCCGTGACCAGGTGCACTGCACCTTGGAGAGCGGCGGCCGCCCTTCCGCCAGACCTTTCTCGCTGACCAGGTAGATCGTTCCATTCGCATTAATGTCGGCGCCCTCGCCCTGGAATTCATGCAGCGTCTGGAGATCGATGCCGGTCGAGGGCAGCATCGGCATGAGGCGGGTTCCATCGAACGTGTAGAGCTGCAAAGCACTGTACGAGCGGATGGCGATCACCTGCCCGTCCGGCGTGGCGCCGGCAGCGGTGACCAGGTCGGGCAGCTGCACGAGACCCGCGGTGAGATTTTGCAGTGGCTGAAGCGTCACGACCGAATCGGCGGGAACGGCCGGGAACGCGAAAAGCGTAATCGGCCCGCGCCGCCCTTTGCTCAGCAGGAAGATGCGCTCGTCGGGGAGCACGAAGAACGCCTCGGCATCCTGGGGGCCATCGGGCAGGCGGAACCGGAAACTGTCGGTCGGCGTGATGCGCGCCGCAGCGAGCGCCGGCTCGGGCAGTCGGTAGATGACGCGATCCGTACGGTTCTGCAAGTTGTCGCCGATCGCGCCGATGTACAGGCAGTCGGCGCGGCCGCAGCGGCCGGCCGCGATGTCCTCCCAATCGCCGTTGTGCGCGACCACCGTGATTTTGGCGAGCAGGTGGCCCAGCGTGTCGAGCGCGAAGATGACGGGCTCGCCGGAATCATTGTGCGCCCACAGCACGCCGGGATGCCGGCGGCTGACGGCGACGCCGCTGGCCTCGTTCAGCTCGGCCGGCAGCGGCGCAACGAGTTGCGGCGCACTGCAGGAAGCCGCAGACTCTCCGGCCGGCTCCGCGCCGCCCGAACATGCGCCGAGCAGCGCAGTCAGTACCAGCCAACGATTCATGATGGGAAGATAATGAACGGCTCGACGAAGCTGAAAGTTCTGTTCGTATGTCTGGGCAACATTTGTCGCTCACCGCTGGCGGAAGGCGTGTTCCGTCAGCTCGTGGCGGAAGCGGGCCTGGCCGATCGTTTCGAGATCGATTCCGCGGGCACCTCGGCGTATCACATCGGCGATCCACCCGATGAGCGAACCACGGCCGTCGCGCGCGCCCGCGGCATTACACTGAGCGGCAGCGCGCGGCAGATCGCGCGCGAAGATTTCCGCCGCTTCGACTACATCATCGTGATGGATCGCGAGAACCTCACCAACGTGCAACGGCTGGCCAGAATGGTGCCGCCCAAGGGCAAGGTGCTCATGCTGCGCGAATTCGATGAAGCAGCGGGTGAGGATCGTGATGTGCCCGACCCGTACTACGGCGGGCCGAGCGGCTTCGAGGATGTGCATGACATCGTGCAGCGCTCATGCGCAGAGCTGCTGCGGCGCATCCGCCAGGAACACCAGCTGTGAGCTTGCCGCGCACGCTGGCGGGGATGCTCGGAGCGTGGCGCGGGGCGGGCGTGACCGGCGCGGTCGCGGTGGGCGGCGGCTGCATCAGCAATACGACGTGCGTCGAGTTTGGGACCCATGAGCGCGTGTTTCTCAAGTGGGCGCGGAGCGGAGAACAGCCGGCCGGCTTATTCGTCGAGGAGGCTCGTTCGCTGCGCCACATCGCCGCGACCCACACGGTACGCGTGCCCGCGGTGCTGGCGCATGACGACGCCGAGGGATTCAGCTGGCTGCTGCTCGAATGGCTGGAGCCCGGCCCGCGCGCGACGCGCACGCTGGCGCAGCTGGGCGAGCGACTGGTGGCGTTACACCGTCACACGGCCGCGCAATACGGATGGGCGGCGGACAATTTTATCGGCGCGCTGCCACAGTCCAATACGAGACATGAACGCTGGGCCGAGTTCTGGCGAGATGAGCGTTTGCTACCGCAGATCGAGCAGGCGGCGCGCCAGTTGGGTGCGAGCGATCGTCGGCGTCTCGACCAGGTGACTGCCGCATGTTCCGAGCTGCTCGCCGGAACCGAGGCGGACGGCCCGAGCTTGCTGCACGGTGATCTCTGGAGCGGTAACCTGCATCCGCTCGTGGATGGTACGCCCGCGGTGGTAGACCCGGCGAGCTACTATGGCCATCGCGAGGTCGATCTGGCGATGGCACGCCTGTTCGGTGGTTTTGGTGATGGCTTCTTCGATGCTTACCGCGCGGGCTGGCCGCTGCTGCCGGGGGCGGAGGTTCGCGTGCATTTGTATCAGCTTTACTACCTGCTGGTGCACGTGAACCTGTTTGGCGGATCCTATCGCGGCCAGACGATGGCCGCAGTTTCGCAGCTCGGCTTCTAGACTGTTACCGCTACGCGGCCGGCCAGCGCTTCGCCGGCCCGGCGCACCGCTTCGGCGAGCGCGGCATTGGGCGCGGCGAGCGAGAGCCGGACGAAGCGATCGTCGCCGAAAGCAGAACCGGGGACCAGGGCCACGCCGGTCTGATCCAGCAGCCAGGTGCAAAAGGCGGCGGAGCCATCCAGCTCCTTGTCGAAATACGCATCCACCCGCAGGAAGATGAAGAACGCGCCGTCCGGCACGGAGGGCACCGCCGCGGGCAGGTGCGCGGCGATCTGCGCAATCACCTTGTCGCGCCGCTGCTGGAAGATACGCACCATGGCACGCACGGACTCGCGCGCGCGGTTGTCTTCACTGTAGGCGGCCAGCGCAGCGTACTGTGAAGCGGAGGCGGCATTCGACGTGATCTGGCTTTGCAGCGAAGCAATCTCTTTGGCGAGCGCCGGCTCGGAATAGCTGTAGCCGAGCCGCCAGCCCGTCATGGCGTAAGCCTTGGACGCGCCATCCACGACGACGGTGTGGCCGAGCAGCGACTTGTCGAGATCGAGCAGGCTGGCCGCACGATCCGCGGTGAAGCAGATGCGGCCGTAGATCTCGTCGGCGATGAGCCAGACATTGCGGTCGTGCGCCCAGCGGGCGATGCGATCCAGCTCTTCCAGATTGTATACCGCACCGGTCGGGTTGGACGGCGAGTTGATGATGAGACCGCGGACGCGCTCGTCGTAATGACGGTCCAGGTCGGCAATGGAAAGCTTGAAGCCCGACTCGGGCTGCATGCCGGCGATGACCGGCTCGGCCCGCGCGAGCTTCACCAGTGCCGGGTAGCTGGTCCAATAGGGTGCGGGAATCAGAACGCGGTCGCCGGGACCGAACAGCAGGAAGCAGGCGTTGAAGAGCGCCTGTTTGGCGCCCGAGCTGACCACCACGCCTTCCGCCGTGGCCGGGAAGCCGGTCTCGGCATGAATGCGCTGGGCAATGGCTTTGCGCAGCGCGGGAATGCCGGGCACGGGTGTGTACTGCGTGAAGCCTTGCTCGATGGAGGCAATGCCGGCTTCCGCGATGAACTCAGGAGTGCGGAAATCGGGTTCGCCGACGCCCAGGTCGATGACTTCCCGGCCCTGCGCCCGCAGCTCCCGGCACAACGCAGCGATCGCCAGAGTGGCCGACCCCTCGATACCGCGGACGTTCTCACTGCCTTGCATAAGCCTCCGGCGTTTTTCGCAATATGTCCCGCGCCATTGCCTGCCACAACCCGGGCCGAAAGATTACGCGCGCGTCCTTGCCGCGCGCCGTGCCCCTGCGGGCGGCGCGAGACCGCGTGCAGCGAGGCCGCCGTCTTTATGCAAGGGAATTATGGCGAGTTACGAGAGAACGACAGCGGCGACCGTCCAGGACATCCTGCGCCTGGCGGAGGCGATGCTCACCGCCCGGCTGCCCCTCGAGAAGACAGCGGCGGATCACCACTCGGTGACGCTCGAAGGCGGCGACGGCAAGGTACGCGTGTCCGCCCACCGGCATGGGCTGGATACCGTGGTACATGCGGAGACCGATCAGCTGCGCACCTCACGGCTGGATCTGGACGTGCAGTACGTCATGGGGCGATTGCCCTATCAGCCCGGGGACAATGTGGTCGGTTGAGCCAGCGGCGCAGCTTTTGACAGGGTAAGGGGTGAAAGGGCCAGGGAAATGAGATGAGCAGTTTTGCAGACCTCGGGCTGCCGGAACAGCTAGCCGCCAATGCCGCCGACGTCGGGTACGACATCCCCACCGAGATGCAGCGCATGGCGATACCGGTGCTTCGCCGCGGCAACAATGTCATCATCACGGCAACGTCAGGAGCGGGCGCCACGGCGGCGTATGCGTTGGCGCTCATCGATCGGTTCATCGATGCGGACAGTCCGCGCGCACTGGTGCTGGCACCCAGCGCGGAGCGCGCGCACCAGATCGCGCGTACCATCGGGCAGCTGGCGGCCGGCACGGCCGTCCGCGTCGCATCGCTGGGTGAGGGTTGGCGCAGTCCGGCCAGCGCGAGCATCCTGGTCGCGACGCCGGGGCGCCTGCAGGAGGCAGTCGGGGGTTCCGAGCTGAGCGTCGACGGCATTGAAGCGGTCGTCGTTGATCAGGCCGATGCCATCCATTCGCTGGGCGACGGTAATACGCTGGAAGAGCTGTTCGCGGCGCTGCCGCGTGAGGGCCAGCGCATCTTCGTGGCCGGCAGCTTCAACGGTCCGCTCGAGAAGCTGGTTGAAGCGCACGCGCGCAAGGCGCTGCATTTCCCGCCGCGTCCGGCCATTGATGAAGTCAAGGACACGACGCCGCATATCCTGGGCACGGTGCGCTACGCAGTCGCGCAAAGTGGCGCCAAGCTCGAGCTGCTGGCGCGTCTGGTTGCCAACCAGCGGGACTCGGTGCGCGTGCTTTGCCGCGCGCGCCGCAGCCTCGAGGAAGCCGAGCGCGAGCTCACAC
>CBJLQC010000213.1:0-5289 GCA_966424955.1 uncultured bacterium
AGATCGATCAGCGGACCCGGGGCGGCGTGACTGACGACATGCTCGACGAACGGCGCTCGCAACAGCACCGTCGACGAAGGCAACAGCCGTGTCAGCCAGGGACGGCGAACCAGACGCGACAGCGTACGGCGGCCGATGCTGCCCATATCGCGCGTCGCGCAGCAAACCGGCTGGTGGTAACGACCGCTAAAGACGCCGTAAAACTCCGCGTGCTGCTGCCCGAGCAGCCCCTGCTGGTCGTCGAGCAGGAAGTCGTGTTCGAGAGCGGACTGGGAGAGCTGATGACCGCCGTGGACCGAATCCTATGAGGACCGTGCAGTGCGATGTGCTGGTCATCGGCAGCGGCATCGCCGGGCTGAGCTTTGCGCTCAAGGCGGCGCGTCAGCACGACGTGGTCCTGATCACCAAGAAAGAGCGAGTGGCGTCCAGCACCAATTACGCGCAGGGCGGCATTGCGTCGGTCATGGCGCCCGACGATTCGACCGACCTGCACGTGCGCGACACGCTGCTGGCGGGCGCCGGGTTGTGCCATCCGTCCGCCGTCGCGGGCCTGGTGCGCGAAGGTCCCGAGCGCGTGCGCGAGCTCATGGAGTGGGGCGTGCATTTCACGCTGGAAGGTGCGGAACTTTCACTGGGGCGGGAGGGCGGTCATTCGCGACGTCGCATCGTGCACGCAGCCGATCTCACCGGACGCGAAATCGAGCGCGCCCTGCTGGATGCGCTGGAAGCCAATGAACGCGTGCAGCTCGTGGAAGACTGCATCGCCATCGATTTGCTGGTCGGCTCCGACACGCGCTCGGCCGGCAAGCGCTGCACCGGCGCGCTGGCGCTGGCGCATCGCACGAACCAGCTCGTGGAGTTTCGGGCGACGGTGACGCTGCTGGCCACCGGTGGGTTCGGCCAGGCGTTCCGGCACACGACGAACCCCGACATTGCGACGGGCGATGGCGTCGCCATGGCTTACCGCATTGGCGCCGCGGTCGGCAACCTGGAGTTCGTCCAGTTTCACCCAACGGCGCTCTATCCGGCGGAAGGACACGCGTTCCTGATTTCGGAAGCCGTGCGCGGCGAGGGCGCCATCCTGCGCCAGCCGGATGGCAGTGCACTGGACACCGGCCACCCGCTCGGCTCACTTGCGCCGCGCGACATCGTGGCACGCGCGATCGATCTCACGCTCAAGGAAACCGGCGCGCCCCATGTATGGCTCGACCTTGCGCCGATCCGGCCGGATCACCTGCGCGCGCGCTTTCCCAACATCGTCGCGCATTGTGAGGCGCAGGGCATCGATGTGGGTAAAGCTCCGCTGCCGGTAGTGCCGGCCGCGCATTACGCGTGCGGTGGCGTACTGACCAACGCACATGGACAGACATCGGTGGCCGGGCTCTTCGCGGCTGGTGAGGTCTCGTGTACTGGCGTGCATGGCGCGAATCGCCTAGCATCAAACTCTCTGCTGGAGGCGGTGGTTTACAGCCATCGCGCGGCTGCGCAACTGGCATCCGAGATCGCGCACGCGCGGCCGCAGCATGAAATACCGGCCGGCCCGGCCAGTACGCAGGCCAGTGACGACGGCTGGGCGGATGTGCGGCGCACACTGCGTGATCTGATGTGGGAGTGCGCCGGCATCGTGCGCAGCGATGCCCGTCTGAACACGGCGGCGGAGCAGATTCGCGAGCTGCAGACCGAGGTGGAACGACGCTTTGCAGAACGTGGCGCATCACCGCAGGGGATCGAGGCCCGCAACCTGGTGGATACAGCTGCACTGGTAGTTCGCTGCGCGCGGCTGAGGAAGGAAAGCCGCGGCCTGCATTACAACATCGACTACCCGTTTCGCGACAATGAGTTCTTCCTGCGCGACACGGTGGTAACCAGAGAGACGCTTTAGGTGGAAACGATCAGCAACATCATGCCGCGCGAGACGCCCGGCAGTAATGAGGAAAATCCGTTCGAAGCGATGATGGAGCGCTTCGATCGCGCGGCTGAGCTGCTGTCGCTCGACCCCGGGCTCTACAAGGTGCTGCGCAATCCCGAGCGGCAGATCATCACCTCCATCCCGATCACGATGGACAACGGCGAGATCGAGGTGTTCAAGGGTTACCGCGTGCACTACAACACATCGCGCGGGCCGGCCAAGGGCGGGATCCGCTACGACCTGGCCGTCAACCTCGATGAAGTGACGGCGCTGGCCGCCTGGATGACCTGGAAGTGCGCGGTCGTTGATGTCCCCTTCGGCGGCGCGAAGGGCGGCGTGATCTGCGATCCGTTCCGCATGTCGCAGGGCGAGCTCGAGCGACTTACCCGCCGCTACACGGCCTCCCTCATTGAATTGCTCGGCCCCGAACAGGACGTACCCGCCCCCGATGTCAACACCAACGAAAAAATGATGGCGTGGATCATGGACACGTATTCCATGCATAAGCGCCATACCGTCACGGCGGTCGTGACCGGCAAGCCGATTTCGATCGGCGGCTCGCGCGGCCGGCGCGAGGCGACCGGGCGCGGCGTGATGATTTCGGTGAAAGAAGCGCTGCGCGAGCTGGGCAAGCCGGTGCAGGGAACGACGGTCGCCGTGCAGGGCTTCGGGAATGTGGGTTCCGTAGCGGCCAAGCTCATGCGTGAAGAAGGCCTCACCATCGTCGCGATCAGTGACAAGACCACCGGGATCTACAACCCGGGCGGCATCGACGTCGCGGATGCGCTCGCGTGGATCCAGAAGAATCGCTTCCTCGATGGTTATCCCGGCGGCGATCCGGTCAGCAACGAAGCCGTCCTCGAGCTCGAGTGCGATGTGCTGGTGCCCTGCGCACTGGAGAACGTGATCACGCGCAAGAACGCGGGCTCGATCAAGGCGCAGATCATCGCGGAAGGCGCCAATGGTCCGACCACTGCGCCCGCCGACAAGATCCTGGATGACAAGGGCATCTTCGTAGTCCCCGACATCCTGGCCAATGCGGGTGGCGTAACGGTCAGCTACTTCGAGTGGGTGCAGAACCGCGAGGGATACTACTGGAGCGAAGCGGTAGTCAACGAGCGGCTGCACGAGGTCATGATCCGCTCGTTCCACGACGTCGTCGCGTATGCGAAACAGCACAACGTGAACCTGCGCACGGCCGCCTACATGCTTTCCATCGATCGGGTGGCGGCGGTGCATCGTTTGCGCGGCGTTTACGCCTAGCGAGCGGTGAAGGTCTGGCTGCTCGCCGTGGGACGTCCGGGCGCCCTGCTTGCCCAAGCGGCGGCCGAATACGAGAAGCGGGCCGCGCGCTACTGGAATTTCGAGAGCATCGAGGTGAAGGAGGCGCGGGCGCGCCGGGGACTGAGCGAAGAGCAGATCCGGGAAAGCGAATCGGCACGGCTGCTCGAACGCGCGCCGGGCGGCGCGGAGCTGGTCGCACTCACGCGCGATGGCCAGCCGTGGAGCTCGGCAGAGCTGGCGCGTTATTTTGAAAGCCTCCAGCTGTCGGGCAAGGCGGGGGCGGCTTTCATGATCGGCGGTGCGCTGGGCTTGTCGCGCGCGGCCATCGGCCGGGCGCACCGGCAAATGAGCCTGTCGGCGCTGACGCTGACGCACGAGCTGGCGCGTGTCCTGCTCACCGAGCAGATCTATCGCGCGGGAACGATTTTACGCGGCGAACCCTACCACAAGGCCAGGAGATGAACACCGCCGTCGTGAGCACCGCGCCAGCCCAGCTGAATCTCTCCATCAACGTCGAGACACTGCACGGCGCTGCGCTGGTCCGCGAGTATTACGGCGGCGCACCCGCGCTCGCTGCTTTTTTTCCGGGTTTCCCGTGGGATCCTCAGGCCTGGACTCGCGTCGCGGCGGATGTGCAGAGTTACTTCGATCCCGCAAAACGACGTGCGATGGCCGCCGCCATCCACGCGGGTGACGACCGCGCCCGCGCCAAGCTGGAACGTATCACCGGCGGTGAAGGATTCTTTGTGCAGACCGGGCAGCAGGCCGGTCTTTTCGGCGGCCCGCTCTACACGATTCACAAGATTCTGAGCGCCATCCGCCTGGCCGAGCGCGCCGAGCAACAGCTGGGCGTGCCGGTGGCGCCGCTGTTCTGGATCGCGGCCGACGATCACGATTTCGCGGAGGTGAACCACGCGTACGTGCTGACGCAGCAGCATGAGCTGCAGCGGCTCGAGCTGCGTGATGATGGCCGCGCGCCCGGCTCCATGCACAACCGCCTGCTGGGCGGCGAAATCGAAACCTTGCATGCCGAGCTGCAGCAGCTGCTGCCGGACACCGACTTCGCGCACGAGCTGACCGGGTTCCTCGCGCAAGCCTACCGTGCCGATCGTTCCGTGGCGGAGGCCTTCGGCAAGCTGATCGGATTCCTGTTCGATCGGTTCGGGCTGCTCATCACGTCGTCCGCGCATCCCACCGTCAAGCGGCTGGCGGCGCCCATGCTGAGCTACGAGCTGGCGCATGCCGAAGCGCACGAAGATGCGGTCAACAACCAGACGCAGCGGCTGGTGGCGCGCGGTTATCACGAGCAGGTGCCCGTGCGCTCCGATGCGGCCAACGTGTCCTACGAGGACGAGCATGGTCGCGACCGCCTCATGCGCATGGGCGGCGACTGGGAGCTGAGCCGCTCCAAGCTGCGGCTGGCGGGCGCCGATATCGCCAACCTGCTGCACGAACATCCGGAGCGGTTTTCGGCCAACGTATTGCTGAGACCGGTCGTGGCCAGCGCCGTGTTTCCGACGCTCGCCTACGTGGGCGGGCCGGCAGAAATCAGCTACTTCGCGCAGATTGGCTGCCTCTTCGCGGCGCACGGCGTGCCCATGCCGCTGGTCGTTCCGCGGCTCGGCGTCGAGATCGTCGAATACAAGGTGCAGAAAGTCCTGGACAAGTTCCGGCTCGCGCCGCGCGACGTACGCGAACCTTTCGACCGGCTGGTCAGGCAGGAAGTGCCGGCCGAAATCACCGCGGCGATCGACACCCTGCGCGACCAGCTGACCGCCGGCTACGGCAGGCTCGTCGAGGCGGCCAGCCAGATCGATCCCACGCTGCGCGGGCCGCTGGAGTCGGCGCGCAATGCCGGCCACCAGAAGCTCGCCGACATGGACAAGAAGATCGTGCGCCACCTCAAACGCCGGAACGCGGTCGAGCTGGCGCAATTGCAGCGGGCGGCCGCCAACCTGTATCCGCTGGGGCAGCCACAGGAGCGCGTGATCGGGATCGCCACTTATTATGCCCGGTACGGGCCGGCGCTACTGGACGCCATCGCCGAACAGATCGACTTTTCCTTCGACCGGCCGGCGCCCGAGTGGACCGGCGTC
>CBJLQC010000214.1:0-5285 GCA_966424955.1 uncultured bacterium
CGTATCAGCCACCCGTGCGCGTGGTGATTCCGGGCATGGTCTACCGGCGCGACCCGTTCGATGCTTCGCACGCACCGGGGTTCGAGCAGCTGGAGGGCCTGGCGGTCGATGAGGGCATCACTTTCGTCGATTTCAAGGCGACGCTGGCGGAGTTCGCGCGCCGTCTCTTCGGTCGGCGCACCGACGTGCGCTTCCGGCCATCCTTCTTTCCGTTCACCGAGCCAAGCGCGGAAGTGGACATCAGCTGCGCGATTTGTGGTGGCAAGGGGTGCAGCACGTGCAAGGGCACCGGCTGGGTCGAGATCATGGGTGCCGGCATGGTCGATCCGTTCGTATTCGAGCAGGTCGATTACGACCCGGAGCGTTACACCGGCTACGCTTTCGGCATGGGACCGGCGCGCATTGCGCTAATGCTGTACGGCATCTCCGACATCCGGACACTGTACGATTCGGATGTGCGATTTCTCGAACAGTTTGCTTAGACAGGACAAGAGGTTAAGAGCGCGAGTGCGAGCGCGAGGGAACGGCACAATGCGTGAGCCTTGAGCATGCGTAAGCGCTGATGAACGGCGCCGCGGCAACGCGAGCCAACGGGGGCTGCGCCGCTCGCGCTCGCGCTCGCGCTCTTAACCTCTTAACCTCTTAACCTAAGAAAGATGAACGTAAGTTATCGTTGGCTCAGAGCGCTGGCCCCGTCATTGGAGCTTTCCGCCCCGCAGGTTGCGGAGCGGCTGGCCGGCCTGGGCGCGCCCGCAGATGAGGTGACGCGCATTGGTGATGCACTGCGCGATGTCGTCATCGCGCGCGTGCGCGCCGTGCAGCGGCACCCGAATGCCGACCGGTTGTCTTTGTGCGAAGTGGATGCGGGGAATGGCGTGTTGCAGGTCGTGTGCGGCGCGCCCAACGTGGCCGCCGATACCTTCTATCCCTTCGCGCCGGTCGGCGCCTCGCTGCCTGGTGGCGTGCAGATCAAGAAGGCCCGGATCCGCGGCACGGAAAGCCAGGGCATGATATGCAGTGCGGCGGAGCTGGGGCTCGGGCGTGACAACGCGGGTGTGCTCGAGCTGCGGGGCGACTTCACGCCCGGCACCTCGTTCATCGAGGCGGTGGATCTCGATGACGTCCGTCTGCTGCTGGACATCGGTCCTAATCGGGGTGACCTGCTCTCGCATTACGGTATCGCGCGCGAGCTGGTCGGTGAAGACCGAATCGAGCTGCCCGACGATCCGACCATCGGCTTCGTGCAAAGCACGAATGACGGCAAGGCAGCCCGCATTGGTATTCGTATCGACGATCCGGAAGCATGCTGGCGCTACATCGGTGTGGCCATCGAGGGTGTGACGGTTGGTCCTTCGCCGGCCTGGCTGATGGCGCGGCTGCGCGCCATCGGCGCGCGGCCCATCAATAACATCGTGGACGTCACCAACTTCGTGCTGCACGAGCTGGGTCAACCGCTGCACGCGTTCGACTTGAAATTGCTGGGTGGCGAGCAGATCGTCGTGCGGCGCGCGCGCGCGGGTGAGAAGCTCACCACGCTGGATGGCGTGGAGCGTGCCCTCAAGGATGACATGCTGGTCATTGCCGACGCGGACAACGCGAGCGCCATCGCGGGTGTCATGGGCGGTCAGGCCAGCGAGGTAACGGATCGCACGACAGGCATCCTGCTCGAGTGCGCGCTGTTCGAGCCGAAGCAGGTTCGCGGTACGCGCACCGCGCTCGGCTTGTCCACGGACGCGAGCTACCGATTCGAGCGCGGCGTCGATCCGGACAGCATGGAGCGCGCGGTGCGGCGCGCGATCGCGCTCATCCTCGAAGTGGCCGGTGGCAGCATCGCGGGCGCAGCGGATGTCTATCCGGCTCCCCTCGAGCATGCCCGGCTGCAGCTACGCGTGGATCGCGTCGAGAAAGTGCTGGGCGTGCGCATGGATGCAGGGCGGCTGAAGGAGCTGCTCGAGCCGATCGGGTTCCGCACGTCCGGCGGCACCGATGTGCTGGACATCGACGTGCCCGGCCATCGTCGCACGGATGTTACCCGCGAGGCCGATCTGATCGAAGAGGTCGCGCGCCGTCATGGCTACGACAACTTCCCGACCGGGCTGGTGCCCTTCCGGCCGAGCGTCGTGCCGGAGGACAGCGTCGCCATGCTCGAGGACGAGCTGCGTACGCTGTTGGTTGGCCGTGGATTCCTCGAGGCGAGAACGGCGGCGTTCGCGCCGGAGGCGGAAGGCGACGTCGCACTCCTGCTGCCGCTTTCCTCGGCTGAGAGCCGGTTGCGCCGGGCGCTGCTGCCGGGGCTGCTGCGGCGCGCGGCATACAACTTCAATCATGGCGTACGGCACGTCCGACTCTTCGAGATCGGCACCGCATTCGCGCCCGGCAGCGAGGGCCGGCCGACCGAAAGCACGCGGGTAGCCGCCGTGTTCACCGGTCTGCGCGAGCCTCCGCATTGGAGCGGTACCGCCGAGCCATACGATATCTGGGATCTCAAGGGCCTGGCCGCTGGTGTCGCGCGCCTGCTGGGTGGCGCGGAGCCCGTGATGGCCGGACGATTGCCGGCCGATAACATTGATGCGCCCGCCTGGGTCGGCGAGATCTTCGGCTTTGAATTCGTCCTGCCCGCCGACGGCATCACGCGTGAGCGCACCCATTTCCGGGAGCTGCCCAGCTTCCCCGCGATCGAGCAGGATATGGCGTTATTGATCCCGGAGACGCTAGCATCGGAAGCAGTGGAGCAAACTGTGCGAGATGCTGGTGGCATGCTGCTGGAAAGCGTGGAGCCGTTCGACCTGTATCGTGGCCCGGGCATGCCCGAGGGTACGCGGTCGATCGCCTATCGTCTGCGGTTCCGCGCACCGGACCGCACGCTTACCGACGCCGAAGCCGATACTGCCGTAAAGCGCATCCTGGCCAAACTGAAGGACGAGCATGGTGTCGAGCGACGCGGCTGATCCGCCCCTCGTGCCGGGGATCGACTGGCCGCGCCTCGAAACGGCCGTCGAGAAGCTGCTCGCGGAGTTCGACGCGCTGCAGGAGAGGAGCGCGCAGGCGGAGGACCGTGTGCGGCAGCTGGAGGCCGCGCTGCGCAACAACGCCACGCCGGCGGGTGACCTGGATCCGGTTGCACTGGCGAATCGCGTGCACCTGCTCGAGCAGGAGAACCGGTTCCTGGCGCGCCGTCTCGATCGGGCGCGCGAAAGCGTCAAGCGCATCTCCGCCCGCCTGCAATTCCTCGACGAGGACCGGTAATGGCTATCGAGAAAACCGTTGTTACGGTCGTGATTGCCGGCGACGAGTACCACATCCGCGCCGAAGCCACACCCGACTACACGCGTGAGTGCGCCCGCTACGTGGACGCCAAGATCACCGAGATCACCCGCTCGAGTCGCACCGTGATGGATCCTCACCGCGCCGCCATCCTGGCTGCGTTGTCGTTGGCCGACCAGCTGTTCCAGGCTCGCCGTGAGCTGGAGGCGGCCCAGGCGGAGGGTGCTGCCACGGTCAGCGGCATGAGTGAGAAAATCGAAGGAAAGCTCGCCACTCTCGGACTTGCGGCTGCGGAGTAGCGCCGCGTAGTTTCGCCACCACGGGGCACAGCGTGCGCCCGTGTCCCTGACCTAAGTTCTTTTTGTATGGCGATTTGCCTACCCCGGGTGCCGGCACCGGCGCCCTTCTGGAGCGATCATGACTACTCCGTTATGGAGCGGCGTCGCGCTTGCGGCCGCCGTTCTGGGCCTTTTGCTGGGCCGGTGGCTGGAACGCCTCCGGCTCGAGCGAGCCAAGGCCGATGCTGAGACGGAGGCTGCTCGAATCCGACAGGCCGCAGAAGCGGACAGTGAGCGCATTCGCAAGGCAGCCGAATTAGCTGGTAAAGAAGAGGCGTATCAGGCACGGCAGGAGTGGGAGCGCGAGGAGGATCGGCGTCGAGAGGAGATGGACCGGGCCGAGCGGCGTATGGAAGAGCGGCTCAGCGCGCTCGACCGCAAGTACGACATTCTCGACGAAAAAGAAAAGCTGGTCGGCGAGCGTGAGCACGAGCTGGAGCAGCGCTCGCACCTGGTCGCGCGCGAAGGGCAGGAAGTCCAGCGGCTGGTCCAGGACGCGCGCCAGCGATTGGAATCACTGGCCGGCCTGACCGCTGGTGAAGCGCGCGCCCAGCTCATGCAGAGCCTGGAAGAAGAAGCGCGCGCGCAGGCCGCGAACCGCATTCGCGAGGTGAAGGAGAATGCGCGGCGCGAAGCCGAGCGCGAGGCGCGCAACATCATCTCGCTCGCCATCCAGCGCATCGCAGCCGATCACACCGCGGAAAGCACCGTTTCGGTGGTGAGCCTTCCTTCCGACGAGATGAAGGGCCGGATCATCGGCCGCGAAGGTCGCAACATCCGCGCGTTCGAGCAGGCGACCGGCGTCGACGTGATCATTGATGACACGCCGGAAGCCGTCATTCTTTCAGCATTCGACCCGGTGCGTCGCGAGACGGCGCGGCTGGCGCTGGAAAAGCTCGTCGCCGATGGCCGCATCCATCCGGGCCGCATCGAAGAAATCGTCGAAAAAAGCCGCAAGGAAGTCGAAGAAGGAATGGTCCAGTCGGCCGAGGAGATCCTCTACGAGCTGGGCGTGCACGGTGTGCATCCCGAAGTCATCAAAATCCTCGGACGCCTGAAGTTCCGCACGAGTTACGGCCAGAACCAGCTGCTGCATGCCAAGGAGGTCGCCATAGTCGCGGGCAACATGGCCATGGAGATGGGGCTGGATGCGACCATGACCAAGCGCATGGGGCTGCTGCACGACGTGGGGAAGGGGCTCACGCACGAGCAGGAGGGTACGCACGTCGAGCTGGGCTGGAACCTGTGCAAGAAGTATAAGGAGCCGGATCAGGTGCTGAACGCCATCAAGGCGCACCACGATGAGGAGCCCCACCGCTATACGGAGACGTTTCTGGTCACCGCTGCCGATGCGATCAGTGGCGCGCGACCCGGTGCTCGTCGCGAAATGTTCGAGACGTACGTCAAACGCCTGGAGAAGCTGGAGGAGATCGCCATGGGCTTCACCGGCGTGGAGCGTTGTTTCGCGATCCAGGCCGGCCGCGAAGTCCGCGTGCTGGTGAACCCGGAAGCAACCAGCGATACCGGCATGACGGAATTGAGCGAGCAGATCGCGCGCAAGCTCGAGGAAGAGCTGCAGTACCCTGGCCAAATCAAGGTGGTCGTGATCCGGGAAACCCGCGCCGTGGATTTTGCCCGATGAGCACCGCCCCCACGAAAGCGAAGGTCATCAGCCGCACTGCA
>CBJLQC010000215.1:0-5269 GCA_966424955.1 uncultured bacterium
CGCAGCTATGGCGCTTTCGTCGTGGCCGCGGATACGCCCGGGCTGGAAGTGGCCGAGCGCATCGAGGTGATCGCGCCGCATGTGCTCGGCACCCTGCGGTTCCGCGGCTGCCGGGTACCGGGCCGCGCTCTGATCGGCGCGGCCGGGGCCGGATTGAAGATCGCGCTCGCCACACTCGACGTTTTCCGGACGACGGTAGGCGCGGCGGCGCTCGGCTTCGCGCGACGCGCACTCGACGAGGCGGTCAGCTTCACGCAGCAGCGGCGCGGTTTCGGCAAGACCCTGGCCGAGATGCAGCTCACGCAGGCGCGCATCGCCGACATGGCGGTGGCGGTGGATGCCGCCGCGCTGCTGATCTACCGCGCGGCCTGGACGCGCGACCAGGGCGATGCGCGCATCACTCGCGAAGCGGCCATGGCCAAGCTGTTTGCGACGGAGTCGGCGCAGCAGGTCATCGACGATGCCCTCCAGTTGCATGGCGGCCGCGGCGTCGTGCGCGGCGAAGTGGTGGAACGGCTGTATCGCGAGATCCGCGCGTTGCGCATCTACGAAGGCACCAGCGAGATCCAGAAGATCGTCATTGCCGGCCAGGTCTACGCAGGAGCTGCACATGCTTGAGCATCCGGTCCGCACCGCGCACCGCGATACGTTCGCGCGCGAGCATCTACCGCCGCGCGATTTGTGGCCGAAGCTCGAGTACACGTTGCCCGAGCTGCACTACCCCAAGCAGATCAACTGCGCGGTCGAGCTGCTCGACTACAACGTGGAGCGCGGGCTGGGCAGCCACATCGCCTTTCGCTTTCCGGGTGGCGACTGCACGTACGGCGAATTGCTCGAGCTGACCAACAGCGTGGCCAATCTGCTGGTCGGCTCTTTTGGGCTGATCCCCGGCCAGCGCGTGCTGCTGCGCGCGCCCAACAACCTCATGCTGGTGGCCTGCTGGTTCGCCGTGCTGAAGGCAGGCGGCATCGTGGTCTGCACCATGCCGTTGCTGCGGGAACGGGAGCTGCGCTTCATCATCGACCACGCGCAGATCGATCTGGCGATCACCGACGAGCGATTCGCGGACGAGGTGATGGCCGCGGCCGGCGGCCAGACGCCGGTCATCCGCTTCGGGCAGCTGCAGGCGGTAGGCAAATCCTCGGCGTTCGCCAACGTGCAGACCTTCGCGGACGACGTCGCCATTATCGCCTACACGTCCGGCACCACGGGCGAAGCGAAAGGCACGGTGCACCTGCATCGCGACATGCTGGCGTGCTGCGACTGCTGGCCACCGCACGTGCTGAAGGCCGAGCCGGACGACATCTTCTGCGGCTCGCCACCGCTGGCTTTCACCTTCGGACTGGGCGGCCTGGTCCTTTTCCCCATGCGCATCGGCGCGTCCGCGCTGCTGCTCGAGCAGGCCACACCGCCGCAGCTGCTGGCTGCCATCCAGGAATTCCGGCCGACGATTACCTTCACGTCGCCCACCGCCTATCGTGCCATGCTCGGCAAGCTCGCGGACTTCGACGTGTCGAGCCTGCGGAAATGCGTGTCGGCCGGCGAAACCTTGCCGCTGCCCACCTTCGAAGCCTGGCAACAGGCGACCGGTATCCAGATCATCGACGGCATCGGTTCGACCGAGATGCTGCACATCTTCATCAGCGCGTCGGGCAGCGACATCCGACCGGGTTCGACCGGCAAGGTGGTGCCGGGCTATCGCGCGCGCATCGTCGATGAAAACATGCGCGATGTGCCGCCCGGCGAGATCGGCAAGCTGGCCGTGCGCGGCCCAACCGGCTGCCGCTACCTGTCGAACAACGAGCGGCAGCGCGCATACGTCCGCGACGGGTGGAACGTCACCGGCGATACCTACCTCATGGATGAGGACGGCTATTTCTGGTACCAGGCCCGCGCGGACGACATGATCATCTCGAGCGGCTACAACATTTCCGGGCCGGAGGTGGAAAACGTGCTGCTCGAGCACCCCGCGGTCATGGAATGCGGCGTGGTGGGCGTCCCGCATGATGAGCGAGGCAGTATCGTGAAAGCGTTCGTGGTGCTGCACCCGCACGTCCAGCCCAGTGAGGCGCTGGTGGCCGAGCTGCAGGAATACGTGAAGCAGCAGATCGCGCCGTACAAGTACCCGCGCGCCATCCAGTTCATGGACTCGCTGCCGCGCACGAACACGGGCAAGCTGCAACGCTTCAAGCTGCGCGAGCTGCCGGCATGAATCAGCCGGAAGGCTGGCCGCGCCCGAGCGGCTACGCAAACGCGATCAGCGCCCGCGGCGAGCTGATTGCCCTCGCCGGACAAGTCGGCTGGAATCCGGTCACCCAGCAATTCGAGTCCGACGATTTCGTCGCGCAGGTTGGCCAGGCCCTGCGCAACATCGTCGCCGTGCTGTCCGCCGCGGGCGCGCATCCCGAAGACGTTGTCCGCCTCACCTGGTACATTACCTCGAAGGCCGCATACGTCGACAACACCCGCGCGATTGGCGAAGCCTATCGATCCGTCTTTGGCAATCATTATCCGGCGATGACGCTGGTTGTCGTTGCGGCTTTGGTGGAGGACCGGGCACAAGTTGAAATCGAGGCGACGGCGGTTGTTTCGGGAATCGTTTAGCCGGCGGACTTCGTAAAACGGCGGGCGCGGGTTCGGGATGTGGGTCGAAGAACTAAGAACCAGGTATAGGGATAGGGATAGGGGCAGGGGAAGGACGCACGCTGCGGTTCCTTCCCCTGCCCCTATCCCTGTACCCTAGTTCTTAGTTCTTTAACCTAGGTCCTCGAACCCGCGTCTCCCTTTTCAGTTCACGCCGCCGAATATGCATCATCCGGCTTATGCTGCAGCGCACGGAGTACTTCTTCACCATAGAACATGCGAATGTACTTGGCCTGCGTCGGCGTAATCTTGCGGACTGCCCAAACCAGCTCGACGTAGTTCGGCTCGTGCGGCGCATGAATTGGATGCATGCCGACTTCATCGAGCAGATGGCTGCCCTTGCGGTTGTTGCAGGGCGAGCAGGCCGTCACGACGTTGTGCCACGTGTTATTGCCACCGCGTGAGATGGGCACGATGTGATCGCGCGTAAGGAACTCGCGCCCGCGCAACTGCGATTTGTGTCGCCCGCAATACTGGCACTTGTAACCATCACGCGCGAAAAGGAACGTGTTGGTGACCTGGCGACGGAATTTGCGGGGAACATGGACGAAGCGAACGAGGCGAATGACCGAGGGAGCGGCGAAGGTGTGACGCTCGGAATGAAATATTCGCGTTTCGTCCACCTCGAGCACCTCCGCTTTGCGGTCGATGACGAGTCGTAACGCCCGCCGCAGTGGTAAGACCGCCAGCGGTTCAAATGACGAGTTGAGCGCCAAACATCCCATTGTCGTAACGCAGCCTCCTGGGGCGTCCATCCGGGCAAAAATCGGGTCGTGATCTCCGGTTATACGCCAACCCGACGTGGGAAGTGCCGGGTTGGGAGGGGCAGGTCGTGCCGTGTCAATAACTTAAACGCGCGAGCACGCCGATTCAATACATTTCGCGGACGGCACGGCTGGTTCGGACGGTGTGCTTCGACCGTGACGTGGGAACCGATTTTTGAAATTTCGTGACGGACTACCGAAGAAATTGCGCGGTTGCGCCGACCGTTTCGCGGCACGTCAACCACGCCGTGGTCGGTCACAGGAGCGAGACCGGGTCACGATCAAGAATGAGTCTCAACTCGGTGGGCCCCGGCTTGAAGTCGTAACGGTACTGTAACTGTTTGCAAACCTGACCGAGCGCCCGGGCGCTGCCGCTGCGCAACAGGAAATGCCAGCGCCAGCGTCCGCGGATGCGATCGATCGGGCAGGGCGCGGGCCCGGTCAGCACTACTCTTCCCTGCGCGTTGCCGGCGATGATGCCGCGCGTCCAATCGGCGGCGCGTACGGCTTCCTGATGCACGACCTCCTCGGCGGTCCCGCTGATCAGCACGTTGACCAGCCGCACGTGCGGCGGGTACTGCGGTGTGACGCGCTCGGCCAGCTCCTTATCCGCGAATCCCAGGTAGTCGTGTGCGACGGCGCAGCGGATGGCGTAGTGGTCGGGCAGCGCGGTCTGCACGATGACTTCGCCACCGCGCTCGCCGCGGCCTGCGCGTCCCGCGACTTGCGTCAGCAGCTGAAAGGTGCGCTCGCTCGCCCGGAAATCCGGCAGGTTCATGGCGACGTCGGCGTTTACCACGCCCACCAGCGTCACGTGCGGAAAGTCCAGTCCCTTCGCGATCATCTGCGTGCCGAGCAGGATATCGATCTCCCGGCGCTCGACGCGTCCCAGGATGTCGTGGTGTGCCCATTTCGCGGTCGTGGTATCGACGTCCATGCGGGCGATGCGCGCGCTCGGGAAGGTTTCCGTCACCTCGCGTTCGACCTGCTCCGTGCCGACGCCGCGGAACGAGAGATCCGCCGAGGTGCAGCGCGGGCAGACGGTCGGCGCAGGCTCCTCGTGAAAGCAATAATGGCAAACCAGCCGTCGTCGCCCGCGATGGTAGGTGAGTGAGACGTTGCACTGATGACAGTGCCACACTTCGCCGCAGGCGCGGCACTGAACGAAGGTGGCATACCCGCGGCGGTTGAGCAGGAGGATGGTCTGCTCCTGCCGTTCGAGCCGCGCCCATACTGCATCCACCAAACGCCGGGAAAGAATGTGGCTGTCTGGCGGGCTCGGGACCGGGCTCGTCCTCGTCCTCGGGTTGTTACGGATACGCAGATCCACAATCTCGACCGGTGGCAGTGGCCGGCCTTCGACGCGCTCGGGCAATTCCAGCAGCTCGAACTTGCCTTGCTGCACATTGTGCCAGCTCTCGAGCGAGGGCGTGGCACTGCCGAGCAGACACACCGCGCCGGTGAGGCGACTGCGGATGACGGCCAGGTCGCGGGCGTGATAGCGCGGTGACTCGGATTGTTTGTAGCTGGACTCGTGCTCTTCGTCCAGGATGATCGCGCCCAGGTCCTGCACGGGCGCAAACACCGCCGACCGCGCGCCGATCGCGATCCGCTTGTCCCCCGCGTGCAGCGCGCGCCAGGCATCGAAGCGCTCGCCGTCGGACAGGGCGGAATGCAGCACCGCGATGGTAGGCCCGAACTCGGCGCGGAAGCGGGCCACCGTCTGGGGCGTCAACGAGATCTCGGGCACCAGGACGATCGCGCCGCGCTGCTGCTGCTGGACGACCTCCTTCAGCAGCTCGATGTACACGGCCGTCTTGCCGGAACCGCCGAGTCCCACGAGTGCGAGGACGCCTTGCAGG
>CBJLQC010000216.1:0-5242 GCA_966424955.1 uncultured bacterium
GAGCTCGAGCGCGTCGGCGCCGCGGCGTCGGCCCCGGACCTGTCCCACGAGAAGCGCGTCACCGATGCGGCGACGGCAGCGGGCCTGTCCCGCGATCTGGTCGTGATGCCGGAGGGTCTCGCGACCGTCGTCGGCGAGCGTGGAATCACGCTGTCGGGTGGTCAGCGCCAGCGCGTCGCGCTCGCCCGTTCGCTGGCGCCGCGCCCGCGTTTGCTGCTGCTGGACGAGCCATTTGCGGCGGTGGATGCCAAGGTGCGCGAAGAGCTGCGCGTGTGGCTGCGGCGCATGCACGAAGATGTGGGCGTCACCTCACTGTTCGTTACGCACGATCAGGACGAAGCGTTCGCGCTGGCTGAGCGCGTGCTGATCGTCAACGCCGGCCGTCTGGAGCAGGCCGGGACGCCGGAAGAGATTCTCGAGCATCCGGCGAGCGAGTTCGTAGCGCGCTTCATCGGCGAGGTAAATGTCCTGGACGCGGAGGTGCGAGGTGGCGTCGCACACATTGGCAAATTCACCGTAAATCTCGGTGCCGATCAGCCGGACACGCACAGTCGCCTGGTCATTCGCTCGTACGACATGAAGTTCTGGCGCGACGATGAAGGACCGGCGGTCGTCCATCGCATCATCCCGCTGGGCGATCGGGTGCGCATCGAAGCGCTGCTCGACAACGGTCCGCCTCTCATCGCGCAGTTCCCGCGACGCAGCAGTCTGCTGCACGGCATCGAGCCGGGCTCGCGCATTGAAGTCGAGGTCACGCGCGCGCGCGCCTATCCCGCGATCAACTCCCGCTGAACGAAAACTGAACCATGACCGTGAAGATGCTTTGGCAAGCTGTGGCAGCTGCAGTGGTGGTGACGGCCGCGCCGGCGGCCGCACAGAACTCCCCGGCGGTGACGGATTCGACGCGTAACGCCTCGCTCACGGTGGGTCCGGAGGGCGCCGCGCTACGATCGGCCGATCGCAATTTCGAGTTGAAGCTGCGCGGCTACCTGCACGAAGACGCGCGCCTTTATGCCGGGGACGATCACGCCGGCGTGAACACCTTCGTACTGCGACGGGTGCGCCCGGTCATCGAAGCGACGGCGTTTCGCACCTACTCGCTTCGACTAATGCCGGATTTCGGCAATGGCAGCGTGGTCCTGCAAGACGCTTACGTCGACCTGTCATTCGCGCGCCCCTTCAATTTGCGTTTCGGCAAGTTCAAGCCACCGGTAGGCCTGGAGCGGCTCATGTCGGCCACGGCGATCCCCTTCATAGAGCGCGCCTTCCCTACCGCCCTCGTCCCCAACCGCGACGTTGGCGTGCAGCTGAGCGGTGAGGTGATGCGCGGATCCGTGAGCTACGCAGCGGGTGTGTTCAACGGCGTGGATGACGGCGGCAGCGCGGACAGCGACATCAACGACGACAAGGAAGCAGCGGTCCGTCTCTACAGCAAGCCTTTCACAGCGCGGGGCGGAGCTTTGCGTAATCTCGGCCTGGGCGTAGCTGCGACCACCGGTACGCAGCACGGTACCACCGCTTCACCGGGGCTGGCGAGTTACCGCACGCCCGGCCAGAACAGCTTCTTCTCCTACCGAACGAATGTCATTGCGGACGGTCCGCGGCGGCGCGTGATGCCGCAGGGTGCGTGGTACGCAGGCCGTTTTAGTGCCATGGGCGAGTACGTGCTGGCGCGCCACACCGTGCGGCTGGATCTGCAAACGATCGATGTCGAGAACAGCGCCTGGCAGCTCACAGCCGGCCTGGTGCTCACCGGCGGTCAGGCGGGTGAGCGCGGCGTGAAGCCGGCGCAGGCGTTCGATCCCGCGAGAAAACATTGGGGAGCGGTGGAGCTGACGGCACGGATGCATGCCCTCGATGTCGATGGCGACGTGTTTCCGCAATTCGCCGATCCCGAACGTGCCGCTCGTGCCGCGCGCGCCTGGGGGATCGGTGTCAATTGGTATCTCAACCAGAATGTGAAGTTCGTCCTCGATTACGATCGCACTGCATTCAAGGGTGGTGCGCCAGGCGGCGCCGACCGCGCCGCCGAGCAGGCGTTGTTCGGCCGCATTCAATTCGCACTCTAATCAGCCAGGATGGAAAGGTGTTGTATGGTCTCCTTCAAGATGTGGCCGGCCCTGCTGATGCTGGCGCTGCCTGTGGCATTGCAGGCGCAAAAGCCGGTCGAGCTGCTGAACGTTTCGTATGACCCGACGCGTGAATTATACGCCGCAGTGAATCAGGCTTTTGCCGCGCACTGGAAGCAGGCGACCGGTCAGACGGTCCGCATTCGGCAGTCGCACGGGGGCTCGGGCAGCCAGGCCCGTGCGGTCATCGATGGCCTGCCCGCCGACGTCGTCACGCTGGCTCTCGCCTACGACATCGACGCACTGCATCAGAATGCGCGTCTGATTCCCGCCAACTGGCAGTCGCGGCTGCCGCACAACAGCGCGCCCTACACATCGACGATGGTCTTCCTCGTTCGAAAAGGTAACCCGAAGCGCATCCGGGACTGGAGCGATCTGACACGGCCCGGCATCGCAGTGATTACGCCCAATCCCAAGACTTCGGGCGCGGCCCGGTGGAATTACCTGGCGGCCTGGGGCTACGCGCTGCGCGCTAATAGCCGGAACGAGAACAAAGCGCGCGAGTTCATGACTCGCCTGTTCGACAACGTGCCCGTGCTCGACTCCGGTGCGCGCGGCGCCACCACGACATTCATCGAACGCGGCATCGGCGACGTGCTGATCAACTGGGAGAACGAAGCGCACCTCGCCTTGAAGGGCAGGCACGCGGGGCAGTTCGAGATCGTGGTGCCGAGCGTGAGTATCCTGGCCGAGCCGCCGGTCACGGTGGTGGACCGCACGACTGCACGCAAAAAGACGCGCGCAGTCGCGGATGCGTACCTCGAGTTTCTGTACACGCCGCAAGCCCAGGAGCTGGTCGCGCGGCACTACTACCGTCCCAGCGATCCACGTGTGGCGGCTCGCTATGCCAAGCAGTTCCCCCGGGTCGAGATGTTCCGAATCAGCGATTTCGGAGGCTGGCAGGCGGCGCATCGAAAACACTTCGCTGATGGCGGATTGTTCGACCAGATTTATCAGGCACAGTGAGGATCACGGCAATGCGCAGGCACAGCGTGATTCCCGGCTTCGGTCTCACCCTCGGATTCACGATCCTCTACCTCAGTCTGATCGTGCTGATTCCGCTGTCCGGGCTGGTCTTCAAAACTGCCACCTTGAGCTGGGATGCGTTCTGGGGTACCGTCACCTCGCCACGTGTGCTGGCGGCCTACCGCCTCAGCTTCGGCGCGGCCTTCGCTGCCGGTATTGTCAACGCAGCGTTCGGGCTGCTGCTCGCCTGGGTGCTCGTCCGTTATCGATTCATCGGCAAACGCGTGGTCGATGCGCTCATCGATCTGCCGTTTGCACTCCCCACCGCGATTGCCGGCATCACGCTCACAGCGCTGCTCGCTCCAACCGGTTGGCTGGGAGCGCCGTTACAGACCATTGGCATCAAGGTCGCGTACACGCCGCTCGGGATCACAATCGCGCTGATCTTCATCGGCTTGCCGTTCGTGGTCCGCACCGTCCAGCCGGTGCTCGAGGATCTGCAGCCTGAGTACGAGGAGGCGGCCGCCATCCTCGGCGCCAGCCGCTACCAGGTGTTGCGCGCAGTCGTGCTGCCCGAGCTCATGCCGGCCGTCCTCACCGGTTTTGCCCTCGCATTCGCGCGCGCCACCGGCGAGTACGGTTCCATCGTCTTCATCTCCGGCAACATGCCGATGAAAACCGAGATCGCGCCGTTGCTCATCGTTACCAAGCTGGAGCAGTACGACTATGCGGGGGGTACGGCCGTGGCGGTGGTGATGCTCACGCTCTCATTTGGTGTGCTCCTCAGCATCAATCTCTTGCAGTGGTGGACCGCGCGTCACCAGCGGATACTGGCATGATCGGCCCCGCACTACTGCGCTCGGCCGCGCCGGCCGACTGGCGCGCCCGCACACACGAGCCGCGCGCGGTGCGTTACGCAGCTACGGCACTCGCGCTGTCGTTCGTTTTCATTTTTCTGATCCTTCCCCTCGTCGCGATCGGCGTCGAGGCGCTGCGCGCTGGCTGGACTGCTTACCTGGGTGCGATCACCGAACCGGACGCGATCGCCGCGATTCGAACGACGCTCATTGCGGCGGCCATCGCCGTGCCCGCCAATCTGCTCTTCGGCATATGTGCCGCCTGGGCGATCGCCAAATTCGATTTCCCCGGTCGCAGCCTGCTCATTACGTTGATCGACCTCCCCTTCGCCGTATCCCCCGTGATCAGCGGACTGGTGTTCATGCTGCTCTTCGGCATGCAGGGCTGGTTCGGGCCGTGGCTATCCGAGCACAACGTGTCGATCGTATTTGCCATTCCCGCGATCGTCATCGCGACCACCTTCGTGACTTTGCCGCTGGTGGCACGCGAGCTGATCCCGCTCATGCGCGCCCAGGGCAAGGAGGAAGAGGAAGCCAGCCTCGTCCTGGGGGCCACCGGCTGGCAAACCTTCCGCCTGGTGACGCTGCCCAACATCAGGTGGGGCCTCATGTACGGCGTGATCGTCCTGAACGCGCGCGCCATGGGCGAGTTCGGCGCGGTGTCCGTCGTCTCGGGCAAGATCCGCGGGCTCACCAACACGGTCCCGCTGCACGTCGAAATCCTCTACAACGAATACCAGTCGGCGGCTGCCTTTGCCGTGGCGTCGCTCCTCACCCTGGTCGCCCTGGGCACGCTGGTGCTGAAGACGGTGGCCGACCACAAGCGGGCAGAATCGCTTCCACCGTCAGCGCCGTGATAAATTCTGGCCGCAGCCACCAATTCCGTGATATATTCTGGAATCCACCATGAGAGCCCCCGAATAATGCCCCTGCTGCCTGCCGTATGGCGTGAAGTCAGCCGCCACCTCGAGCTGAGGGAAGCGATCGACCTGATTGCGCCGCTCATCCGGCAACGGGTGCCGCTTTCCGCTCTGATCATCCGCCGCCTCGACCTGGACCTGCTGAAAGCGGAGACGGCGGCGGCCTGGCTCGATGAACGTCGTCCCGAGCCGGCGCTCACACCGATTGCGCAGCACATGTTGCCGCGCCTGTTGGAGTGGAGCCGGGCCGGCGACATCAGACGCGTCGCCGACGACGATCCATTGGCGCCCCTGGTGCGTCCCGGCAAGGCGCAGGGCGACGTGATCGCAGCTGTTTTGGGCAATGGCGAGCGGCCGGCCGGCCTGATGT
>CBJLQC010000217.1:0-5222 GCA_966424955.1 uncultured bacterium
AACCCTGGCGCGGCTGCACGACGACGGGTCCCACGGTATAGCGGGTCGTGTCTTCCGGCGCCTCGGCCAGCTCTTCGAAGGTCGTCCCGGTGATGGGAGCAATGGCCGCCCGCGAATTCTGCCCGGGGAAACCGCCGGCAGTGACCAGCGCCAGCGCATTGCCTTCGTGGCGCACGGCCAGGTCCCAGCGGCCGGCGGCAATCGGCGATTCGACGCGCAGCGCGGAGTGATTCACGAAATCGTACGCAGACGGCAGATTGATCAGATCGGGTCGCGACAGCGAAAAGATCGTGACGGTATCGGGAATGGCGTTCCAGTCATCGAGTCCGAGGTCGTCGCCACAGCCGAGCGTAGAGGCGAGCGCCGCGGAGATCAGGAACAGTCGGGCTAACTTGAAAACTGACAACATAGTAGCGCGCAAATTAAGGGAATGGTTCGAACAGCGTCAATGCGGCGCGCCCCGCAAGGGAGCGGCGGCCTCCAAATCAGGCACAGTTCTAGCGCCACACCTGGTAAAACGTTCCGGCTTCCCCATACACGGGCCCTATCCCCGGCCGGTACGCTGAGCTTCCCCGGGTCTTTCAAGGAGCGCTTTACCTTTCGAGATGCTGACGACATCGGTGCGCAACGTCCTGGTCGTCGATGACGAGCCCTACATCGGGCGGATCATCCAGCTGAAGCTGGAGGCCGGGCCGTACCGTGTCGAGCTCGTGCAGGACGGGCTGTCTGCCCTGGAGCGATTGCGCTCGGAGAGCACCATCGATTTGATCCTCCTCGACATCATGATGCCGCATGTCAGCGGTCTGGACGTCCTCGCCGAGTTGCGCCAAATTCCGCACAGGCGCGACACGCCAGTCATCATGCTGACGGCGAAAGGTCACGAAACCGATCGCGAACAGGCGGCAACGCTGGGCGCCACCGATTTTCTAACGAAGCCATTCAGCCCGAAGAAACTACTTGCCCGCATCGACGAACTCTTCTCCCGCTGACGTCAACCTCTGGATCACCGTATTGGCGGGCGGCGTCGGCTCGCGCTTCTGGCCGGTATCCACGCCCGCTCGTCCAAAACAACTGCTGCCCCTGGCCAGCGATCAGCCGCTGATTTGCGACACCGTGGACCGCATCCGCTCGCTGGTCCCGCTCGAGCGCGTGCGCATTCTCACCGGCCCGCACCTGTCCGAACCGATCTTGCGGTCGGTGACCGGCCTCGGCGCCGACAACCTGCTGGTTGAACCCCAGGCGCGGGGGACCGGGCCCGTCCTCACCTGGGCAGCCGCCGAAATCGCCCGGCGATACCCGGATGCCGTAATGGCGAGTCTGCATTCGGACCACGTCATCACGCCCGACGCCGCGTTTCGTGATTTGCTGGTCGCCGCCGCGCGGTGCGCGGTTCAGCATCAACGCCTGCTGACCATTGGTGTGACACCCACGCGGCCGGAGACGGGATACGGCTACGTCAAACCCGGCGCGCGTCTCGACACCGAGTTCGATGCCTACGAGGTACAGCAGTTCGTCGAGAAGCCCGATCGCGAGCTGGCCACGCAATACATTCGCCGCGGCTACTTGTGGAACAGCGGCATTTTCGTCTGGCCAGTCAAGCTGTTCCTGGACGAGGTCGCGCGCCATGCCAGCGAGATAGCGCCGCATCTGCCGAATGCACTGGAAGGCGATACTGCTGCGTTCTTCGCCAACGTCACCAGCGTTTCAGTCGATGAGGCGGTGCTCGAGCGCAGCGAACGGGTCGGCGTAATGCCTGCCACCTTCACGTGGGATGATGTGGGCGCGTGGGACGCGGTCGGCCGAACGCGCAGTCCGGATGCCGAGGGCAACGTGGCGGTCGGTGCCGTGCACCTCGTGGAGGCCAGCAACTGCATTGCCTGGTCCGACCAGGGACCCGTGGTCCTGTACGGTACTGAGGACCTGGTCGTGGTGCGCGCCAACGACGTGACCTTCGTGGCGCCGCGCGAGCGCACGCCCGAGCTGAAGCGCCTGCTCGAGCAGCTGCCGCCTGAATTGCGGGAGCCGGGATCGTGATCGATTTCGATCTGGTTTTGTTCGACGACGCGATGGCGCGCGACTGGATGCCGTTCACCCTCACCCGCCCCGCCGGTGAGCTGCTGTTCGGCGCGCTGCGCCTGCGCGAGCGCGCCGAACGCATCATCGACGCCGCCTGCATCGGTCATGTCACGCACCCCGACCTGATCGGTTTCGATGAGCCTGGCGCGCCGCCCGTTATCGACGTCGCCAGGCTGCCCACGACGCGTGCCCGCCTGTTTCTGTCTTCGCGCGCGGTGCTGGACTGGGACACTGATCTCGATTTCGAGCGGGAAACCACGCTCTTTATCAGCGACGAAGTGGTTGGCTGGCTGGTGCCCGAGGGCGCGCCCGCACCGTCCGAAGCGGAGTTGCTGCGACCGCAGCCCGATGGTGGTGACACCCTCACCCTGCCCGGGAAGGTGCTCGATCACTCGTGGGACATGGTCCATCTCAATGCCGAGCAGATCATCGACGACGTTGCTTACCTGATCGATGACGTTTTCAGCCACGAAATCGACGAGGAAGGCGTGTTCATCATCGGCGAGCACCCGGTGGTGCGGAAAAGCGATGTCCTCATCGAGCCCGGCGTCGTATTCGACGCGAGCGAAGGCCCCATCTGGCTGGAAGAGGGCGTAAGCGTGCGCGCTTTCTCGCGTGTCATAGGCCCCATGTACGTTGGGCGCAACAGCTCGCTGCTGGGCGGGATCTTCACCGGCAGCAGCGTGGGGCCCGGCTGCAAGGTGCACGGCGAGCTCGAGGCATCCATCATCGTGGGCTATTCGAACAAGGCCCACGAGGGATTCCTCGGGCATTCGTACCTGGGCATGTGGGTGAACCTGGGCGCCATGACAACGACCAGCGACCTGAAGAACAACTACGGCGAGATCAGCGTCCGGACGCCGCACGGCGAGATCGAAACCGGCTATATCAAGCTCGGGTCGCTGATCGGCGACCACGCCAAAACCGCCATTGGTACGTTGTTGAATACGGCCACCATCATCGGCGCCGGCTCGAATGTCTTCGGCGGCACGCCGCCGAAGTACATGCATCCGTTCAGCTGGGGGGCTGACGGCGAGCATGCTTTTGATAGATTTATCGAGACCACCGCGGTGGCCATGCAACGGCGTGGCGTGCCGCTGAACGCTTCGCAGAAGGACATGCTCGCACGCGCGTGGCTGCGCGGCCGCGCCGGGGGATCCAGGTTGCTTTGATTGTTACCGTGCTCGGTAGCGGAAGTGAAGGCAACGCGACGCTCGTCGAAAGCGACGGCGTCGCCGTTCTGATCGACGCGGGCTTCAGCGGCCGCGATCTCGAGCAGCGCATCGAATCGGTTGGTGTCAGCGTTTCCTCCCTGGCCGGCATCGTTATCTCCCACGACCACGGCGATCATACCCGTGGCATGGGCATCCTCGCCCGCCGCTTTGGTGTGCCGCTCCATCTCACTGAGAAAACGCGCATCGCCTGCCACGCTCTGCTCAGTGGCAAGGAGAAGGTGTACGACTACGCTTCATCGGAGCCGTTCATGATCGGGCCGTTCGAGGTACAACCCTTCCTGACCGTGCACGACGCCGCCGATCCGGTCGCCGTCGCGATCGAGCACAAGCCAACCGGCTCGCGCATGGGCATTGCCACCGATCTCGGCCGGCCGACCGCCAGTGTGCGCGCTTCGCTGCGCAATTGCCATGTGCTCATCCTGGAAGCGAACCACGATGAAGCCATGCTGTGGAACGGACCCTATCCCTGGTCCGTCAAGCAACGCATTGCCTCGAGCCACGGGCATTTGAGCAATCGCGCCGCGGGCCAACTCCTCAAGGAGCTGTTTCACCCCGGCCTGGGCGCGGTGGTGCTGGCCCACCTGAGTGTCCACTGCAACACGGCGGGCGTGGCCCAGGCAATCCCCGAGAAGGTACTGGACCGCCTCGGATACAAGGGTACGTTGCAGGTTGCGCCGCAGGATCGGCCCCTGGCACCCATCGATGTGGCCGCGCTGCGCCGCAAACACGTGCGCGCCGAACAGCTCGCCCTGCTGTGAGCGCAGATCTCCCGGACCGCATACACATCGAAGTCCGCTCGCGCGACCGGCCACTGGAAGGCATGCTGGTGCTCACCCGCATCATCATGCGTGAGAAGAACGATTACTTCGGCATCTTCGGCCCCACCAACGATCTCGGTTTCCTGACCCTCACGAAGGAAGAGCTGCTGCGCGAAGCAGCCCACACGCGCGCGTATTACGAGAACGATTTCGCGGATCCCACTACGTCATTCGGCGGCCTCATCGAAGTGCGCGTCCTGGACGAGACCGGACTGGCACGGGCCGTGGCAGCGCATGACGAGCTTCCCGACTATCCCTATGCCGCGGACCATCTGCAACGTCTCCGGGAGGCGCAGCGTGTTCTTGAAACGGTGGGACGCGTTCTGCTGGAGGTGCAGGTGACGGCGGAAGGTGGACAGGCGGAGGTCAGGGCCGAGTTGCCGCTTTAGCACTAATTCGGGCGCGGACGCCCGCTTTTGCACGAATTCGGGCGCGGGCGCGGGCGCTGGTGCGGGCGCGGGCACCTCTCTCGGGCGCGGGTCGCGCGTCGCGGGCCCTGTGCCGGGAAGTGCGCGGCTGACGGGTTGCACGCCGCGCCCTATAACCAGGACCCGCTGCCTGCGCCCCGCTTAGTTACCCGCACCCGCCCCCGCGCCGGCGCCCGCGCCCGAGTCGGTTCCGCACGCCCAAGCCGTTCCCCCACTACACGCCGAACAGTCTGAGCACATCATTCGCCAGCGCCCACACCATGATGGCCATCACGATGACGAAGCCGACTTGGCTCCAGCGCATTCGTGACTCGAGCGAGAGCGGCCGGCCGCGCACGGCTTCCACACCGAGGAACACGAGGTGTCCGCCATCCAGCACGGGAATCGGCAGCAGATTGAGCACGGCGAGGTTGACGGAGAACAGCGCCATGAAGGCGAGGAACGGCTCGAGGCCGGCACGCGCGACGCGACCACTGAGCTGACCGATCAAAATCGGACCACCCAGATTGCGCGCGGATGCGCCGCCGGTCACCAGGTCCCAGAGAAAGCCGGCCGTCAACGCGACCATGTCCCACGTCTGCGTCGCGCCCTGCGCCACACCCTCGAAGAAGCCGGCACGCACACGTGGCAATGCATCACCGACCGGCACCTGCGCAGCAATGCCG
>CBJLQC010000218.1:0-5204 GCA_966424955.1 uncultured bacterium
CGCGCAGGTCGTCGCCAAGGAAGGCGATTACGTGACGCTGCGCATGCCGTCCACAGAAGTGCGCATGATCCGCCGGGAGTGCCTGGCGACGATCGGCGAAGTGGGCAATGCCGACCATGAGCAGGAAGTCATTGGCAAGGCCGGCGCGACCAGGTGGCGCGGCCGCCGTCCCAAGGTGCGGGGCGTGGCCATGAACCCGGTCGATCATCCGCTGGGTGGCGGTGAAGGCAAGACCTCGGGTGGCCGTCCGCCGGTTTCGCCCTGGGGCAAGCCCGAGGGCGTGAAGACGCGTCGCAAGAAGAAGGGGTCCAACAAGCTGATCGTGCGCGGCCGTCGTCGCGGCAAGGCGACGGGAGGAGCCTAACAGATGTCACGTTCATTGAAGAAGGGGCCGTTCCTCGATCCCAAGCTGGTCGAGAAGATCCGCGACATGAACACGCGTGGTGAGAAGAAGGTCATCAAGACCTGGGCGCGCGCGTCCACCATCTCGCCCGAGTTCGTGGGTCATACGCTGGCCGTGCACAACGGCAACAAGTTCATCCCGGTGTATGTCACGGAAAACATGGTCGGCCACAAGCTGGGCGAGTTCGCACCGACGCGTTTGTTCCGCGGCCACGGTGGCAAGTTGTCCGACAAGAAGTCGAAGCCGGCGCCGACCGCAGGTGGCGCACAGGGCGGCAGGTAATCATGGAAGCCAGAGCAATTTCCCGGCATAACCGCCACAGCGCGCGCAAGATGCGGATGGTCATCGACCTGATTCGCGGCAAGCGCGTGGATGAGGCGCACGCGACCTTGCAATTCTCGAAGAAGAAGGGCGCGGAGATCATCGACAAGACGCTGCGCAGCGCGGTGGCGAATGCGCGCGACAAGGCGGACAAGGAAGGCACGGTCGTCGATGTGGACGATCTGTACGTGAAGGAAGCCTACGTGAACGAAGGCGCGCGGCTGAAGCGTTATCGGGCCGCGGCCCAAGGCCGGGCCGCGCCGATTACGCGCCCGACGTGTCATGTGGTGGTCGTGGTGGACACTAAAGAGTCTAAGGAGCGGGCCTAGATGGGCCAGAAGACACATCCGCGCGGGTTCCGCCTCGGGATCATCAAGCCCTGGAGAAGCCGCTGGTACGCCGAGCGCGGCAAGTTCGCCGGGCTGATCAAGGAAGACGAGCAGATTCGCAAGTATCTGCACCGCCGCCTGGGGCACGCCGCGCTTTCCGGCGTGGAGATCGAGCGCAAGCCGCAGAAGATCGTGGTGACGCTGCACACGGCGCGGCCGGGCGTGGTGATCGGCAAACAGGGCGCCGAAGTCGACAAGCTGCGCGATGAGCTGGCGCACCTGACGAAGAGCGAAGTCTCGATCAATGTCGAGGAAGTCAAGCGCCCCGAGCTGGACGCGCAGTTGGTGGCCGACAACATCTCGCACCAGCTGCAGCAGCGCATCTCGTTCCGGCGCGCCATGAAGCGTGCGGTGCAGGGTGCCATGCGCGCGGGCGCGGAAGGCATTCGCGTGAAGGTCGGTGGGCGCCTGGGTGGCGCCGAAATCGCCCGCGTCGAAGGCTATCACGAGGGGCGCGTGCCGCTGCACACGCTGCGCGCCGACATCGATTACGCGACGTCGACTGCGAAGACGACGTACGGCACGATCGGTGTCAAGGTCTGGATCTTCAAGGGTGAGGTCGTGGAAGATCGCCGCGGCCGCACCTATTCGACGGGAGCGTAGAGAGAGCGCTGCCAGGGAAGCGAGCCCAACGCCCGGAGGCGGTGGGCCCATCAATGATAAAGAGCGATAGAAAATGCTGGCGCCGAAGAGAGTAAAGTTTCGCAAACAACAGAAGGGCCGCACGCGCGGCATGGCCACGCGCGGCAATACCGTGGCGTTCGGCGATTACGGGCTGCAGACGACCGAGCCGGGGTGGATCACCAACCGGCAGATCGAGGCGGCACGCGTGGCGCTGACCCGTCACATCAAGCGCGGCGGCAAGGTATGGAACCGCATCTTCCCGGATAAGCCGGTAACCAAGAAGCCGGCCGAGACGCGCATGGGCAAGGGTAAGGGCAGCCCCGAGATGTGGGTGGCGGTGGTCAAGCCCGGACGCGTCATGTTCGAGATCGAGGGCGTCGAGCCCGAGACGGCGAAGCGGGCCTTCCAGCTGGCCGCGGCCAAGCTGCCCGTGAAGTGCAAGATCGTCGCGGCTTCGCGCCTGGCCGAGGGGGGTGCCAAGTGACGAATCCCTCAGATATCCGGGACATGACCACGGACGAGATTCGCGAGCAGATCACGCAGAAGCAGGAAGAGCTCTTCCGCCTGCGGTTCCGGGGGGCGACGCAGCAGCTGGAGAATCCGGCATTGATCAGGAGCTTGCGGCGGGATGTGGCGCGGATGCGCACGATCCTGCGCGAGCGTGAGATGGCAGGCAAGTAAATGGCGGACGAGACAACCGAAAAAGGCAGCCGGAAGACCCGCGTGGGCACCGTCGTGAGCAGCAAAATGAACAAGACGGCGGTGGTCGCGGTGGAGCGCAAGGTGGCGCACCCGGTTTACGGCAAGCAGGTCGTGCGCACCAAGAAGTACTATGCGCAGGACGATGAGAACGCCGCGCGCGAAGGCGATGTCGTTCGCATCATGGAAACGCGTCCGCTTTCGAAGACCAAGCGTTGGCGCATCGTGGAAATCGTCGAAAAGGCGAAGTGAGGCGGGCGTGATTCAACAGGAAACCGTACTGAAAATCGCCGACAACTCGGGCGCCAAGGAAGCCCTGTGCATCCGGGTGCTGGGCGGCTCGGGCCGGCGTTATGCGCGCATTGGCGACATCATCATTGTCGCCATCAAGGACGCGCTGCCCAATGGCACCGTGAAGAAGGGCGACGTGGCCAAGGCGGTGGTCGTGCGCACCGCGAAGGAAATGCGACGCAAGGATGGCAGCTACATCCGCTTCGACGACAACGCTGCGGTCATCATCAACGATGCTGGCGAGCCGCGCGCGACGCGCATCTTCGGCCCGGTCGGGCGCGAGCTGCGTGAGAAGCGGTTCATGAAGATCGTGTCCCTGGCGCCGGAGGTATTGTAATGGCGCGTATCGGAATTGGCGGCAAGCGCCGCAAGCGGAACCTCTCGACGCACAAGCTGGCGATCCGCCGCGGCGATCGCGTGAAGGTCATGCGCGGCAACTACGCCGGCACGGAAGGCACGGTACTGCGCGTGCTGCCGCAGGAGAACAAGGTGGTCGTCGAGGGTGTCAACCAGCGTAAGCGGCACATGCGCCCGACGCAGGACAATCCGGAAGGTGGAATCGTAACGTTCGAAGCGCCGATCCATGCGTCCAACGTGATGCTGATCGATCCGAAGAGCGGCGAGCCGACGCGCATCAAGCGCAATCGCGATGCGAGCGGCGCCGGCGAGCGGCTGAGCAAGAGCGGCAACCTGATTCCGAAGCCGAAGGCGTAAGGACTAGGAAATGTTCAAACCAAGACTTCAGAAGCACTACGAGGAGCGCGTCCGTCCGACCCTGATGAAGGAGTTCGGATTCGACAACCCGTTCCGAGTCCCGCGACTCGAAAAGGTGGTCCTCAACGTGGGCCTGGGTGAAGCGCCCAAGAACCCGAAATTGCTCGACTCGATCGTCGAAGAGCTGACGCTGATCTCCGGCCAGAAGCCGCTGGTCACGCGGGCCCGCAAGGCGATCTCCAACTTCGGCATTCGCGAGGGCATGCCGATCGGCGCCTCGGTGACGTTGCGCGGCGCGCGCATGTACGAGTTCGTGGATCGCTTCATCAATGCCGCGGTCCCGCGCATTCGCGACTTCCGCGGCCTGCCGACCCGTTCCTTCGACGGTCGCGGCAACTACACGCTGGGCGTGAAGGAGCAGATGATCTTCCCGGAGATCGAGTACGACAAGGTACAGAAGATCCACGGGATGGACATCGTGTTCGTGTCCACCACCAACAAGGATGACGAAGCGTTCGCGTTGCTGCGCGAGCTGGGCATGCCGTTCCGCGGCGAGACGCCCGTTGCGGCGAGCGCCGAAATGGAGAAGGGCGCAGCAGATTAACAAAAAGGAGCGGGTCAGGCTTTGACATTTGCAAATGGGGCAAATGTATGGCCTGCCGCAGCGCAAGTTAAATGGCCAAGAAAGCACTCGTCGAAAAGGCAAACAAGAAGCCAAAGTTCAGCACGCGGAAGATCCAGCGCTGCACGCGCTGTGGGCGGCCGCGCGCGTTCCTGCGCAAGTTCGGCCTGTGCCGGATCTGCTTCCGGGAGATGGCGCTGAACGGAGAGATCCCGGGCGTCCGCAAGGCGTCCTGGTAACGGCTTCGGGATCGCGCCGGGCCTCGTCCTCGGGGTAGGATTTCTCCATCCCGAGGACGAGCCCGATCCCGATCCCGAAGCATCACTCTTACAAGTCTGGAGCCTCTGCAACTCCGGATACTATAGGAGCAATATCGCAGATGATGACCGATCCTATTGCCGACATGCTCACGCGCGTGCGCAACGCCTCGCAGGCGGGCCACAAGCGGGTGGACATGCCGGTATCGAAGCTCAAGACCGAAATCGCCCGCATCCTGAAGGAGAATCACTTCGTTCAGGATTACAAGGTTCTGGACGATGGCGCCCATGGCGTGCTGCGCCTGTACCTGCGCTATCACGAGGACCATCCGGTGATCCGCAACGTCGAGCGCGTATCGCGCCCGGGCCGGCGCGTGTATAAGCCGGCAGAAGACCTGCCGCGCGTGCGGGGTGGCCTCGGCATCGCGATCGTCTCGACGTCCAAGGGCATGATGAGCGACAAGCAGGCCCGCGCCCACAAGGTGGGCGGCGAAGTCATGGCGCTGGTGTGGTGAGGTAAACCATGTCGAGAATTGGAAGAAAGCCGATCACCATCCCGAACGGTGTGACCGTGACGGTCGATGGTTCGACGGTAAAGGTAAAGGGTCCGAAGGGCGAGCTGGCGCGCACGTTCGAGCCGAGCATGAAGATCGGCGTCGAGAACAACGAAGTGACGATCGAGCGGCCGAACGACGACAAGCGCGAGCGCGCGCTGCACGGACTGACGCGAGCGCTGCTCGCGAACATGGTGCAGGGCGTGACGGAAGGCTTCAAGAAGACGCTGGAGATCGTCGGCGTGGGCTATCGCGCCGAGAAGAAGGGGAAGAACCTGGTCGTGAGCGTCGGTTACTCGCATCCGGTGAATTATCCGGAGCCGCAGGGTA
>CBJLQC010000219.1:0-5196 GCA_966424955.1 uncultured bacterium
GGCCAGCTGGCCGGACCCACGAAAACGACGCCGTCCTCCTCGAGGCTGCCGGGCTGGAAGAAGTCGGTATCCACGCCATTGGGGGCCACCACCACGCGTGCGCCGGGTGCGATGCTGCGCAGCAAAGCAGCATCTTCCGACGATACCACCAGGTTCATGCGCAACCCGCCACAGCGCCGCTCCTCGGCTTCCAGCAGCCGCGCCTGGTAGGCCATGTATCGGCGTTTGATCCACGACCGTTCGCGCGCGGCGCGGCTTCGCATCAGCTGCGACTCGATGTTCTGGTGCGTGCAGGCAACCGGCAGCCCGGCCAGCATCGGCAGATAGCGGGCGAGGTCGAGGCTGTCGAGGTGAACGAGCGCGTACTGCCCCGACTCAACGTGCGCGCGCAGGCGACTTTCGAACTCGCGCGACTCGTATACGAAGTTCGTATACGCGCGCTTCCGCACGAAACTGCGCCAATGGTCGCCCACGAAACGCCACCAGCTGAACGCCTGCGGAACCGCAAAGACGTCCACGCCCGCTATGCGGCGAACCAGTTCCAGGCCGCGCGCGACACCGCTCGCTGCCGGGTGCGTCTCCCTGCGGTAGAACGCCAGCACGGTGATCTCGTACGTACGCGCCAGCACGCGCAGGAGGTTGTACGAACGTATGCCGGCGCCGCCCTCCGGGATGGGCAACGTCTGGCTGAGAAACAGCAGGCGCGGACGCTTGGTGCCGGGCACGCCTTCAGCGCGAACGAGCATGCTCATGACAACGCGCCGTCCGCCACGAGGCTGCCTTTCACCCGCGACCTTCCGTTGAATCCAGCCTGCACGATATCGTGTAGCTCCTCGAGCTGGCGTTGTCTTGAAAACACCGCGCGCGCTCGCGTCTGTCCATTACGCCCTAACCGCGCGCGCTCGGCCGGCGCCGCAAGCAGCTCCCGCATCGCCGCGGCCAGCTCGTCCTCCTTGCCCGGCGCGACCAGTCGTCCGGTTTCGCCATCGACGATGATCTCGGGGATTCCGCCCACGCTCGTCGCGATCACGGCGACACCGCACGCCATCGGCTCCAGTGCCGCCAGGCCGAAGGCTTCCTGCCACACCGAGGGCACCACGCACAGGTCGGCGCCGGCCAGCAGCTCCCGCGCGTCTTCCACGTATCCCGCCAGGATGATGTCATCGCGCGCGGCGAGCGTCGCACGCAGGGTGCGCAGGTTGTCCAGCTCCGGGCCATCGCCCAGGTACAGGAGCGCGGGGCGGGGCCCGCCCGGTATTCCGGCCAGCATGGCGTCAAACGCGCGCAGCAGCGTCGGCAATCCCTTCTCGGCCGCTGCCCGCGACGCGCACGCGACGACCGGACGATCTCCCGGGATCCCGAACCGCTCGCGTAGCCGCGCGGGTGCATCGCTGCTTCCCGCTACGACGTCGATCGAGTTCCAGACCCGCTTGATCCGCTCCGCCGGCACCAGGTCGACGCGGCGCTTCCGCTCCGCCACGAAATCGCTGACGGCAATCACCTCGTCGGCCACGGAGCCGGGGAGAATCATCCGCATGCGCTTGATGAGCCGCTTCAGCCCGCGGGGCTCCGTGCGCGCACCGGATGTGTGGTCGTGAACGATGATGCGGCGCACGCCCGCGCGACGAAGCGCCGCGTACCGCGGATTCCAGGCCGGCCGGTCGCACAGGTAAATGACCTCGATGTTGTGCCGGGCTACGAATTCCAGCGTGGCGTTTAACGACGCCGCGCTGTCCAGCCCCGCGTCCAGCTCCACCGCCGTCGCGCCGCTGCCGGCCAGCGTGCGGGGGTTTTCCGGAATGCTCGGGTACGCGACGAACGTGGGCACCCCATCCGCGCTCAGCCGCTCACTCAAACCCGCATAAAGGCTCTCGATGAAGTCCCACGCGTATCCCGTGTTCGCCGGAAAATTGACGACGCACAACAGCCCCGCCGGGACTGCCGTGACAGCGTTCCGGCCATGGGTTTGCGTTCGTTGCACGACTTCACTCATTTCGTGGATAGCCAATCAGTTAGACGTGCCCGCGGATAAGCACGACTAGTGCCGCTGGCTACCCCAGTCATTAGCCCGTTTTCCGGGGTGTTTCTCGCCTGAGTTGTGGCGGAGCCGCAACACCCCGCCACGCCGTGCGCGGGGGCCACCATCGGCACGGAAGGTGCCTCGCCCCAGCGGAATGCAGATCTACGTCTTCGCCCAGCATTACCCGGTCCCCTACAAATCCTATTACGACACCCAGTTCGCCGAGCTTTTGGAGCAAGGCCACGAACTCACGATCTGGTCCGGCTCGGGGCTCGACGCCGTATTGAACGAAAAAGTCCGGCGGCATGGGCTGGCCGGACGCACGCGGCATTTCCCGACGACGTTGAAGACGCTGCCGCGCTTCGCGGTCCGCCTGCTCGGACGCGTGGTGCGCCATCCCATCTGGTCGTGGCGGACCATCCGCGCGCTTTTCGCCGATGCCGACCCCTACAAGCGGCGGCTGATGAACGCGGCGCGCGCCCTCGTATTGGGCCCGCACGCGCCGGATGTCTGCATCGTGCACGAGCTGGGCACCGCCGTGATGTTTCCATTCCTGCCCCGGCTGTATCCCGATGCCTCGGTCGGCTTGTATTACCATGGCGGCGAGACGCCCGTCGTCTCACCGCTCCAGGCGGCGCAGACGAAGCGCGCGTTTCAGTCTGCCGACGTCGTCTTCTCGAACACTCATTTCTCCGTGCAGCACGCCATCGAGCGCGGCTGCCCGGCTGACCGGGCGACGATTCTGCCGGTCGGTTTTGCCATCGATGACTTCAACCCGCCCGACCCGCGCCCCTATCGGCAAGGGGGTAAGCTGCAGCTGCTGTCAGCCGGTCGAATGAGCCAGGAAAAGGGCTTCGGTTACGCGCTGCAGGCCATCAAGGCGCTGGTGGACCGGGGCATTACGGATATTTCCTATTCGTTGACGGGCGAGGGCTATCTGCGCCGCGAGCTCGAGGAATACGTCAACGAGAACGGTCTCCAGCCCTACGTCCGGTTTCTGGGAGCGGTCTCCACCGCGGAGGTGCTGACGGCCATGCGGCAGGCCGACGTCCTCCTGCTGCCCAGCCTGCACATCGGCAACTGGGCCGAGAACCAGGCCTGCGCGGTGCAGGAAGCCATGCTCATGAAGGCGCTCGTCATCACCACGACGACCGGCGGCGTGCCCGAATCGATTCCGGATGTGATGCGCCGGTACGCGGTGCCGGAGGCGGACGCCGCGGCCCTTGCCGAAGCCATTGCCGAGATCCATGCCGCCTCGGACGCCGAGCTGCAGGAGCTGGGCGAAAAAGCTCGCGCTTTTGTGCTGGAGCGTTACGACATCCGGCAGCTCAACGCGCATCTGCTCGCCGCCACGCAGGCGGCCGGCGCGGAACGGCGCCGCCGCATTACGGCCCCGCAGCCGGTTGCCCACTACGCGAGCGTTTGAGCTGCGCGCTCAGACCTTCCGCAGGAGTCGCTGCAGCTGCCAGTCGATGCTTTCACGAACGCGCTGAACGCCGTCATGTAGCGCGATGCGCGCTTTTGCCCCGGCACCGGTCCGCGTGACGCGCGGGTAGCCCAGCTCTTCCATCAGGCCGCCGCAAACATGCTCGAGCAGCGCGAGCTGACGGCGCGGCAGCTCGCTGAGTCCCGTGCCTGCGGAACCGGAGCGGAAGAATTCCGTCGGCGACCGGTCGCCGGGGAGGGGAAGCTCCCTCGTGTTCTGCGCCTGCTTCAGCTTGTTGAAGTCGCAGGCGGCCACCGCCGTTTCGCACTGCGACCGGTCGGTCGGGAGGCCCAGCCAGCGGTGGATCGCTTCCAGCCGCCCGACCCCGTCTGCAATCAGCTCTTCGTAGCGTACTTCCAGGAATCGATCGCTCCGGGCTCCCGCGCGGCGCGCGCTCAGCACATGGTCGCGCCACATGCGGCCCGCTTCGATGATGTTGTGCGGCGCCCAGTTCGCGCCCCAGCTGCGGCTCGCCGCCAGCAGCGATACTGCCGTGTCACGCGGATCTCGCACGACATGAAGAAAGTAGGCGTCCGGGAAAAGCTTCTGGATGAAGTCCGCCTGCAACGCATGCTTCGGGCTCTTCTCGACAACGACTGCAGCATCCGCGTTACGTGCGGCAATCCGGTCGAAAACGTACTGGGCATTCACCCGGCACAGCTCTTCGAACTCCGCTTCCGACAACAGTCGACTCAGGCCGGCGGCACCCTGCGCGCGGTGGGCGCCCTCCAGCTCGTGCGCCCACTGCCGTCGCATTGGCTCCAGGTAGTACGCAAAGATTTGCGTCTCGGGGGCCGTTGCCACCGCCGGGTGATGGCTCAACAGTAGTTGCACCCAGGTCGTACCACTGCGCGGACAGCCGACCACGAACAGCTTGCGCTTGCTCGTTGGACCGGCCGCCACCGTATCGGTCGCGAACAGCGTCGTCACCTCATTCATGTAATGCTGACATCGGAGATTGTCTCGACGGCCTCATGCAGCACGCATTTTGCCAATCATTTAGCCGGCTCGGCAGATAAGCACGCTTAGTGCCGCTGGCTGTTCCAAGCAATAACCCGATTTCCCGAACCATTACGCGCCTCATCTGTTGCAGGGGCGCCACAAACCCGAGGATACTGCTCCATTTTGTCCGTCGCGCAACTGGACAACGCCGTTACCACCGAGGCGTCGGCTCTGACCATCCTGCACGTTACGGCGCCCGCTTCGGTGGGCGGTCTGGAGCGCGTGGTCGAGGCCCTGGGCGCGGGTCACGTGCGGCGCGGTCACGCCGTGCACGTGGCGGCCGTGATCGGCCCCGCGGAGCCCGAGCCATCCATGATTTCCGTGCTGCGCGAGGCTGGGGTCACCGTGCATGTCCTGCGGGCGGCCGCGCGCGCCTACCGGGCCGAGCGCGCCTTTATCGCACGCCTGTGTCGCGAGCTGCGCCCGGATGTGGTCCACACCCACGGCTTTCGATCCGACGTCATAGATGGCGGTGTGGCGCGCCGGCAGGGCATTCCTATCGTGACCACGGTTCACGGGTTCACGCGCAATCCGGGCCGCGGCCGGATTTACGAATGGCTCCAGCGACGCAGCCACCGCCGCTTCGATGCGGTCGTCGCCGTATCCCAGGCGCAGCGTGAGGAGCTGTACGCGGCCGGCGTGCCCGCGGCGCGGCTTCAGGTGCTGCGCAATGCCTGGCCGGACGGTG
>CBJLQC010000220.1:0-5191 GCA_966424955.1 uncultured bacterium
TACATCGCGGCGACGACTTTCTCCAGCCGCCCTCTTACGTCCATCGCGAGATCGTTGATATCGGAACGACCCGTGAGTGCCAGCGCCTCCACGGGGTCCATTACCTCCACGACGCTCGTCTCGGCATTGTCTCCCTGATAGACGATCACGTTACAGGGAAGCAGCAGCCCGATATCCAGCTCGGCCGACAGCGCGCGATGCGCCAATGGCGGATTGCACGCCCCGAGAATCACATAGGGACGGAACTCGACGTCGAGCTTCTTTTTCAATGTCTCGCGCACGTCGATCTCCGTCAGCACGCCGAACCCTTGCTCCGCCAACGCCGCCCGCGTGCGCTCCACCGCCTGCTCGTATGGCAGGCTCACGGATTTGCCGAATCCATACTTGAGAGTTCTCTCCATTACTTCCTCGCTGTCGGGACATGGCTGCACCCAGTCAGGCCCAGGCGGCCGAGAATTTTCTCCAGCGGACAGAAGTTGCTGAAACTGGATTGCAGCAGGTTGAAGCCCACAAAGGCCGTGAACAGGAACCAGAGCGGGCTGACCAGCCAGCCCAGTGCCAGGGAAGCCAGCACGAATACGCCCGCGAAACGACGAATGATATGGTCAGGACACATGATTTCAACTTTCAGAAGAAGTTTTCAGTCGGCAGCACGGCGGCGTGCAAACGCTCGCCGGACTGCAGCTCGCTCGAACGCTTCTGTAGCGCCGCGAGCAGGGCAGCCACTCGGTCGCTCGGCACGATGCTGAAGAACACCGAGGCATCGCCCGGCCAGGCGCGACTTCCCGCTCGCTTTCCCGTGCTGCCAGCCCCATGCACGGGGCCCAGCTCCGTATATCCACCAGCCTGGTGCTGATCCAACAGCTCAGGCACCAGCTCCGACTGGCTCCCGCTGTAGATCACGAGCAGCAGCTTCATGAGGCATGATCTCCAAATGTTGTTTGTTCTGATGCAGCTCCCAGTAGAGCAGCGGTACGATGACCATGGTGAGTGCCGTCGCCACCACCGCGCCGCTGATCAGGGCGACGGCCAGTCCCTGGAAGATCGGGTCGAGCACCATGACCAGCCCGCCGACAATCACGGCGGCCGCGGTCAGCGCGATCGGGCGGAAGCGCACCGCGCCGGCTTCCAGCACGGCGTCGCGCAGCGAGCGGCCGCGCGCTTCCGCGAGCTGAATGAAATCGACCAGCAGAATCGAGTTGCGCACGATGATGCCGGCCAGCGCGATCATGCCGATCATCGAGGTGGCGGTGAAAAAGGCGCCACTCAGCGCGTGGCCGGGCAGAATCCCGATCAGCGTGAGCGGGATCGGCGCCATGATGACGAGCGGGACTGCAAACGACTGGAACCAGCCCACCACCAATACGTAGATCAGCAACAACACAACGGCGAAAGCGAGGCCGAGATCGCGAAACACTTCGATCGTGACTTGCCACTCGCCATCCCACTTGATGGCCAGCTCATCGAGCTGCTTCGGCTGCACCGCGTTGTAGCGCTCGATTTCGGCGCCGTTCACGCGAATCGCGTCCAGCTTCCGGTTCATGGCCAGGATCGCGTACACGGGTGACTCGATGGTGCCGGCCACGTCGCCGGTAACGTAAATGACCGGCCGCAGGTTCTTGCGCATGCGCACGCTTTCCCGGCGCGCATCGCTCACATTTACGAAGCGGGCGAGGGGTTGCGGACCCAGGGCGGTAGCCACGGGCAGCGCCAGCAGCCCTTCGATCGAGCTGCGCTCTGCGCGCGGCAGGCGCGGCACCACGCTGACCTGCTCGCGTGCCGTGGTCGACTCGAGATAGCCCGTCGGCGCGCCACTGATGCCCATGGCCAGCAGCTGCGTGATCTGCTCGAGCGCAACACCTGCCTGCGCGGCCCGCACACGGTCGATCGTGAATACCTTCCTCTGGGCCGGGTCTTCCAGACTCCAGTCCACGTCGACGACGCCTTCGGTGGTCTCGAAGACATGCAGCACTGCTTCCGCGGCCCGCACGCGCGTCGCGTCATCCGGTGCATAGACTTCCGCGACCAGTGTGGACAGCACCGGGGGACCGGGCGGGATTTCGGCTACCTTGGCGCGCGCTGCATACAGCCGCGCGATGGAATCGACGGCCGGCCGCACCGCGACCGCGATGTCATGGCTCTGCCGCTCGCGGTCGTGCTTGGGCTGCAGATTCACCTGCACGTCCGCGACGTTTGCGCCGCGCCGCATGAAGTAGTGCCGCACCAGGCCATTGAAGTTGAAGGGTGCCGCCGTGCCGGCATAAACCTCGGTGCTCTCCACCTCCGGCACCGTCCGCAAATACGCCGCGATCTCCTGTGCGGCCGCGTTGCTCGTCTCCAGCGTCGTGCCCTCCGGCAGATCGAGGATGACCTGGAACTCACTCTTGTTGTCGAAAGGCAGCATCTTGACCTGGACCAGTCGCGCCAGGATCAGTCCACCGGACAGCACGAGCAGACCGACCGTGGCGCCGTAAAATGTCAGGCGACGCCGCTTGTTCTCGAGTAGCGGGACCATGACGCGGTTGTAGAGACGCGCGAACTTGCCGGCCGCCTCCGGCTCGTGCGCGCGATCAAGCACGCGTGTCTCCTTTTTTACATGTCCGCGCAGCAGCCGCAGCGTCATGTACGGCGTGACCACGAACGCCACGCCCAGCGATGCGAGCATCGCCACGGACGCGCCCACCGGGATGGGGCGCATGTACGGACCCATCAGCCCGCTCACGAACGCCATCGGCAAAATCGCGGCAATCACCGTGAAGGTCGCCAGAATGGTCGGATTGCCGACTTCGTCCACGCCTTCGATGGCCGCCGTCTCAGGTGAGTTCACGCCGAGCTTGAGATGGCGATAGATGTTTTCCACGACGACGATCGCGTCGTCTACCAGGATGCCGATCGAGAAGATCAGGGCGAACAGCGTGATGCGGTTCAGCGTGTAGCCGAGCGCGTAGTAGACGAACAGCGTCAGCGCGAGGGTGACCGGTACCGCGATCAGCACGACCACGGCCTCGCGCCAGCCCAGGAACAGCCAGATCAGCAGCGTGACGGACAGCGTGGCGATGCCGAGATGCAAAATGAGCTCGCTCGCCTTTTCGGCAGCCGTCTCGCCGTAGTTACGCGTGACGGTTACCTCGACGTCGCCGGGCAGCAGCCGCGCGCGCGCCTGCTCCACTCGCTGCAGCACATGCTCGGCGACCCGCGTGGCATTTGCCCCCTTGCGCTTGGCCACGCTGATGGTCACCGCACTTTGCGGATGCGCGTTGTCCTCCGCATGCGATACGTAGCTCGTGGCATCAGCATACGCTTCGCTGACCCGCGCGACGTCGCCGATATAAACAGGTTGGCCGGCGCGCGCCGTTACGACAATGGCTGCGACATCGGCAGCGCTCGCGAGCGGCGCCACGGCATCCACGCGGTATACGCGGTTGGCACTGGCGAACTCACCGGCCTGAATACGCGCATTGGCCCCGCGCGCGGCCAGCGCGACCTCGGCGGCACTCACGCCACTCGCCGCCAGCCTCGCCGGATCGACTTCCACCAGTATCTGGCGCGGCTCGCCGCCAATCGTGGTGGTCGCCGCTACATCATCGACCGTGCGAATGTCTTCCTCGAGGTGCGTCGCCAGCCGGCGCAGTTCGTTCGAGCCGTACTGCGTCGAATGCAAGGTCAGCGTAAGGATCGGCACATCATCGATGGCGTGTGGTTTGACCAGCGGCGGCGTACCGCCGGGCGGCGCCTGGTCCATGGAAGCGAAGACCTTGGCGTGCACCTTCGTGATGCTTTCCTCCTGGTCCTCGCCCACATCGAAACGGACCGTCACCATCGCATAACCATCGCCCGCCATCGAATAGACGTAGTCGACACCGGGAATCTCCCACATGCGCTTCTCGAGCGGCGCCGCCAGTTGCCGTTCGGTTTCTTCGGGGGGCGCGCCCGGCAACCCCGCGATTACATCGATCATCGGCACTGAGATCTGCGGCTCTTCCTCGCGGGGGGTGGCGATCAGGGCCAGCCCGCCCATCGCCAGCGATGTGATGACGATCAGCGGTGTGAGCTTCGAGCGCAGGAACGCCTGGGCGATTCTTCCTGACGCGCCCATTACTCGGCTCCCCGCGACGCCACGGCCGGCACTACGATCTGCTCACCATCGCGCAAGCCGGTCAGGACCTCGACACCGGCCTGCGTGCGGCCACCGAGTTGCACCCAGCGGAGGATGGTGCTGGCGCCGGAGCGAACATATACGCCCGTTAGATCGCCGCTCCGCTGGATTGCGGCTGTTGGAATGTTGATGGCAAGGCGCTCGTGGGGTTGCGGCAGCGATAGCGTGGCAGCACTGCCAGGCAGGAAAGCGCCCGCGGCGTTGTCTACGATGACGTTGATGCGGTACAGGTTGCCGGCGCCCGGCACCACCGCCTCCACGAGACCACTCGCCGGTTGCCCTTCGATTTCTGCGGCCACACGCGCGCCGCGGCGCAGGCCGCGCACCGCCTGCGGCGCTGCCGTGCCGGTCACGCGCAGGCGGCGCGCATCCTGGATCGTAATGAGCGGCGCGCCCGGCGCCGCGAACGCGCCCGGATCGATCATGCGCCGCGTGATCACACCCTGAAACGGCGCACGGATCACCGAGTAGCCGCGCGTCGCATCCAACTCGGCGCTACCCGCACGCGCAGCTCGCACGCCCGCTTGCGCTCGGGCGTGTGCGGTTTCGGCCGCGTCGAGCTGCGCGCGCGGAGCTGCGTCGTCCGCGTACAGCGCGCGTATGCGCTGGAGATGCGTGGCCGCCTCGCGCTCCATCGCTTCTGCATCCGCGATGCCGGCATCGATCTGCGCACTCTTCGCCGTCAGATCGCGCGCATCAATGCTCACCAGCGGCTGCCCGGCCCTGACCTGATCGCCTTCGCGCACGTGGACCGCGGTCACTGCACCCATCAGCTTCGTGCTCACCGTCGCGCTGGCATACGGTTCGGCCACCGCCGGCGCGCGCATGACGTCCGCTGTGCTGACCGCGTGCACGGTGTAAACTGTCCCCCGCACCAGCGCGGCCGAGGCCTGCTCGCCCGTCTGCTCCTGGTGCGAGCACGCGCCCAGCACAAACGCCGGCCCGAGCAGCACGGCTGCATATCGGTTCATTTAACGGACTCCCACAGTTGTCGATATCAGTTGATGGGCGACGTCGCCCGGATGAGCGCCGAGG
>CBJLQC010000221.1:0-5187 GCA_966424955.1 uncultured bacterium
GACGACCGCGGCGGGCCGGCGGATCGACGCCGCGTCGCACGCGGACAGCAGCGCAGCCGTTGCCACCGCTCCCATGGCACCGAATGCCTTGAAGGGGATTTTCATGTTACCTCTGATTTGGAGTGAGTGCCGGATACGCCGGCTCGCCCAGTCTTCTTCGGAGGCCCGGCCGTCTCTCGGAGACCCGTTGGCTTTGCGGACCGGTCTCGCGACCGGGGTGCCCTTTGCGGAAGGTGGCGAACCGAACGGTTCACCGCGGGACGCGCGGGAGGGTAGCAACCGATGTACCAATTCCGGGAACTATGCTAAGTCGTTGAACGAGTGCCGCTTTGCGTATGCAGCCGCTCGTAACGTGTAGTATTGCGGCAACGCTATTTGTGATGTGCGCAACGGTATTCCTGCAACGTGCATCCAAAGTCTGTGCATAGCGCCCGTGCAGCAACCACGGCGCCGCTTCCATCCTGGCCGTGAGATTGCCCTGGGCGGTGCGCGTGGACGTCGCCGCGAAAGCGTGATTGCCGTGGCCGCCTATCTTTCAGAACGGTAACGCGTTTCAAGCTTGACGCGGCCCTGCGGTAATCCTACCGTGCAGGCGCGTCTGCACCCGGTTTCGACACTGATGCTCGCCTAAAGGATGCTTCCAAATTCTCCGCATCGCCGTTGGCTTTACTGGTTTTCTGGTCTGATTCTCCTCGCAATCGTCGGTGGCTGGTTCGGGTCGGTGCTGATTCGCCGCGCCTACCAGGGGACCGCGCCACCGGCCATCAACGATCTGATCACCGGTCAATCCACCCATCCCGTCGAATTCTACGTAAATGCATGGTGGCGCCTGGTCGTCGCCGGTACCGTCATGCTCATTGTCATCGTCGCCGTGGTGGCACTGGCGTTCGATAAACGCGGGGCGTGGCGTGAAGCGGTGGCGCATGCCGCCGCGCGGTTACCAGACTTTCGCAACCGCGAGGTGGTCTGGCTGGCCCTGATGTTTGGTCTGATCGGTGGATTGGCCGAGGCGCTGCGCTGGATCTTCGAGTATTCCGTTCTGCACCGCGTTACGGCACAGGCCGTAACCGCCGACCTCCTGTGGAAGATTCCCATCGCGGCGTCGACGTTTGTAGCGCTCTGCGCCGTTTTTGTCATCGCCCTTGCCGCGCTGCTTCCCAGGGGACTCGGAGCCCTCCTTCGGGGAGTGGCCCCCGCCATTTTCGCCTGGATCGCAGCCTATTCGTTTCTCAGCGCGCTGACGGTCGGCATTCACTGGATTGCGCGTATCATCCTCGCCGCCGGCGTTGCCATCGTCGTTCATCGACGTGCCTCGGACCATCCCCGTGCATTTGCCGGGCTGGCCGCGCGGGCGAGCGCCGTGCTCGCGGTCGGTCTGATGATCATTGCGGCGACAATTTACGTGACTCGCCGGCATGACTTTCGTGAGTCGGTCGCACGTACTCGACTCACGGGGACGAAGGCGCCCAACATCGTCTTCATCATCTGGGACACGGTGCGGGCGGCCAGCCTGACGCTCTACGGCTACGGCAAGCCGACGACGCCCAATCTGGACGCGCTCGGCAGCGACGGGGTGGTTTTCGACCGCGCCATTGCGGCGGCGCCCTGGACGCTGCCGTCGCATGCAAGTCTGTTCACCGGTTTGTATCACCACCAGCACTCGGCGACTCGCACTTCCGCGCTCAACGACATCCCGCCCACCCTGGCGGAAGTGCTCGGCAGTCACGGCTACCAGACGGCCGGATTCGTAGCCAACACGTACTGGTTGGGGCGGGGGTTCGGACTGGATCGCGGTTTCAAGTGGTATGAAGATCGGCCGCCGACTACGGTTGCGTCTGTGATGAAATCATGGTGGGCCGCAGAAGTCATTCTCACTCCGGTATTCAAGGCCCTGGGCTGGGATGCCTCCGAGCGAATCACCGCCGCTCGCGTAAATGGCGCGTTGCTCGATTGGATCGATGCACAGGAGAGCGGCACGCCGTTCTTCGCGTTCGTTAACTGGTTCGATGCACATGAACCGTACGTGCCGCCGGACAACTTCGGCTATCCCTTTTCCAAGGGCACGCCGCTCAGTACCTGGAGCTGGCTGAGTGATCGCAGATACCCGCCCGAGAAGCTCGCCGAATTACGCGAGGCGTATGAAGCCTGCATCAACTACCTGGATCATCAGCTGGGGATGCTGGTTGCCGAACTGGAACGGCGTGGACTGCGCGACAACACCCTGATCGTCATTTCTTCCGATCATGGCGAGACGATCGGCGAGCAGGATCCGCGAGTAATCGGACACGAGAACAACGTCTATTACAACGTACTGCACGTCCCGCTCGTCGTGGCGTGGAAAGGTCATCTGCAGCCGCGCCGGGTGCCTGATGTGGTCAGCCTCGTCGATGTGCCGGCCACCATCGTCGATCTCGTGAGCGCGCGCGGCAGTCGGTCGGTCGCGGGGAGCTCGCTCGTGCCGCTCATGGCTGGCGCTCGTCGGGAGGGCATTCAGCTCAGTGCCGCCTTGTCGCAGGGCAATCCCGCCGAATATCACGTGAAATCGAAAGTTTGGCCGATGGCCAAAGGCCCTCTCTATTCGGTGGTCGCTGGTGACCACCACTACATCATCAACGCCCGCGGTGAGGAATCAGTTTACGACTACTCGTCTGACCCGTGGGAGCAGACGGTGGCCACCAATTCGCCGGGCGCGCAAGCAGCCCTGCCCATGCTGCGTTCACTGATATCGCGCGTTCACCCGCCAGGAGGCAGGTGATCGCGCGTGCCGGACAAGCGGCTGCCTGCGGGCTTCTGGCATTACTGGTTGCCTGTGGACGATCCGGAGAAGAGCAGTCCGAACCCGTAGACGCATTGGTGACGCTGGATACCACGCGTCGCTACCAGGTCATGACGGGTTGGGAGGTGGTCGATCAGGCCGGGCAGGAAAGCGCCAGGTCGTACGCCATGTTCCGCGATTCGCTGCTCGACGCGGCCGTCACCGATCTGGGCATCACCCGGGTTCGCCTCTGGCTGCGTAGCGGCTTCGAGAACAGCCGCGACCTGTGGGCGGAGATTCGCGCCGGACAAAAGCAGGATTTCCGCTGCGGGCGATTCGTCACGGTAAACGACAATGACGACCCGCATTCGATCAACTGGTCAGGCTTCAAATTCGCGCAGCTCGATTATACGATCGAAAACCTCGTCCTCCCGATGAAGCGACGCGTGGAAGCGCGTGGCGAGAAGTTCTTTCTGAACGCCAATTACGTCGCGTTCATGAAGCTCTGTCCGGAGGGCACGCCGTACATCCACCAGGCACCAGAGGAATATGCCGAGTTCGTGCTTGCCTCTTATCTCCACATGCGGGACAAGTACGGCCTGATTCCCGATGCCTGGGAAGTGATACTGGAGCCCGAAAACACATATTTCTGGCGCGGGCAGCAGATCGGAGCCGCCATCCTGGCAACCGCGCGGTTACTCGAGCAGCACGGTTTCACGCCCCGTTTTATCGCACCTTCGACCACCCGCGCTGCGAACGCGCCTCGCTACTTCCAGGACCTGATTGCAGTCCCGGGCGCACGCGCGTACGTGGAGGAACTCGCCTATCACCGCTATCGCGAGCTTTCCACCGCCGACATCGAAGCGATCGGTGCTCTTGGCGAAGAGTATGGCGTCAAGACGGCAATGCTCGAGCACATCGGCAGCGGCCACCAGGATCTCCATGAGGACCTGACGGTGGGGCGCGTCTCGGCGTGGCAACAGTTCGCCCTGGCCTTTCCGACCAAAGACGACAACGGCGCGCAATATTACCTGATCGAGAACCCGGACGGCGAACGGCCGCGACTGAAAATGGGGCATCGCACGTATTATCTGCGGCAATACTTTCGTTATATTCGCCCCGGTGCGGTCCGCTTCGCCGCTGCTTCGGACGTGTCGGTTGTCGATCCGGTCGCCTTCGAAAATCCCGGATCGAAGCATGTGGTCGTGATCAAAGGCTCGAGTCCGGCACGCATACGCATCGCGGGTTTGCCGAGCGGCAAGTACAGCGCGCGCTTCACGACGGCAGCCGAGCGCGACGTGGCCGCTTCCATCGCTACCGATGATCACGGTCATATCCGCGTAACCCTGCCCGCGGCCGGCGTGATAACGGTCTACGCGCATTGAGTGGCGAGCCAGCGGAGTCCACGGAGGCGGGATGCGCGCGCACCAGTCGGCAGTCACACCTTCCACCCCCGAGTGATGGCTAAATCTTTTGCGCGTCACTGGCTGACGCTTGCGGCCGGCGCCGCCGCCGTATGGCTGGGCCTCGTACTGGTCGCGGTCCCCGCGTTGATTCGTGCGGCCTATCAACAGCGCGCGGGCGTCTTCAACCGCCTCATCGGCGGACGCACCACGCACCCACTCAGTTTCTACCTGGACGCGTGGAGCCGGCTGGCGCTGTGGTTGACGCTGTTACTCGTGGCGATTGCTGCACTGGCTTTCTTTTGGCATAGACGCGGCAGGCAGATCCGCGAACGCGTCGCCGCACGCTTCCAGCGCGATGAATACATCCTTTCCATTACTGAGCTGTGTGTGATCGCAGCCGCCCTGGGAAGTAGTGCCGGGTTACTCGAGGCCATTCTGCGCGGTACGCGTCAGAGTTTCGCGGCCAGTTCGCTGGCCGAGTTTTTTCCCGTCGAATTGTGGCTGGCCCCCATCGCCAGTGGGCTGGTCTTTCTCATCGCCGCGTTGGTGTACGGTGTTGTAGCACACCGTTTCCGAAACGCCCGCAGAATCAGCGTAGTTAGCTTTATCGCCGCGTTTGTGGCGGCTTACGGGGTCGCGCGCGCCGTGCGCGTGGGCCTGCACCCGCTGGCCATTGTAATCCTGGCGATCGGGCTGGCCAGCATCGCAGCACGACGGACCCGGCAGCGGCCGGCCGGCGCGCTTCGGACGGCTCGACGAACGCTGGCCTCCGTCCTGTTGGTCTCTCTACTGACGGCCGCAGGCCTCGCCGCAACGAAGGCCTTCGGCGCGCGTTCCGCGGTCCGGCGCCTCGTGGCGGCGCGGCCGGGAGCGCCGAGTGTGCTGTTTATCATCCTCGATACCGTACGAGCGTCGAGCCTCGGCCTGTACGGCCACGATCGGCCCACTTCTCCCAACCTGGACGCCTTTGCCCGGCGCGGCGTCACCTTCGACGAACGCCGCGAGGGTCTTATCACCGGGACAACT
>CBJLQC010000222.1:0-5174 GCA_966424955.1 uncultured bacterium
GATGCCATGCCGCAGGACTGGGCCGGTTGGGTAGCCGCAATGCGCGCGATCAAACGCAACGTCGGCACGAGCCGGTATGCGATCTATCTGCCGACCAACGAGTGGGCGCAGCCCATCATCTTCGGCCAGCAGAACGGCGCCGCGCTCCTGCGTGACAACCACATGTACGGCGCGTTCAGCGCTCCCGCATTCAGGGAAGCGTTCGATTTCTACGTGAGCCTGTTCCGGATGGGATTGGCGCCGGTCCAGGGCTTGTACGACGTCGCCAATCCTTTCCAGGAATTCGAGCGCGGCTATTTCGCCATGTGGATTACCGGGCCCTGGAACATGGGAGAGATGAAGAACCGGTTGTCGCCGGCGCTGCAGGACAAATGGGCGACGGCACCCATGCCGGGGCCGCGCGGTGCGGCCTCCGGGTTGTCCACGGCCGGTGGCGCGAGCCTGGTCCTGTTTCGTGGCTCGACTCACCAGGCGGAAGCATGGAAGCTGATCGAGTTCCTGACCCGCACGGAGCAGCAGGTCCGTTTCTTCGAGCTGACGGGCAGCCTGCCGGCGCGGCAAGATGCGTGGCGGCGGGCGCGACTGCCGGAGGATGAGTATGCAAAGGCCTTCTGGACGCAGCTGCAGCGTGTCACGCCGCTGCCGGCGGTGCCGGAGATCGAATCGATCGTGCAGCGCGTGGCCGAGCACGCGGAAACCGTCATTCGCGGCAACACGTCGAGCGAGCAGGCGCTGCGCGCGCTCGACGAGGATGTGAATCGGATGCTCGAGAAGCGGCGCTTCATGGCGGCGCGCCGGTAATGGCCGGGGCCACGCGGTCGGAAAACAATACGCGGGCGTGGTGGTTCCTGGCGCCCGCGCTCGTGCTGGTCGGTGTGTTCTTCTTCCTGCCGGTGGCGGCATCCCTGCTGCTGAGCCTCACCGATTTCGACATCTACGCCATTGCCGATGCCGCGAACACGCGCTTCGTCGGGTTGCGCAATTACCTGGCGCTGCTCGACAATCCCGTGTTCTGGACGGCGGTCAAGAACACCTTCTACTTCGCGCTGGTGGGCGGTCCGCTCACCGTGGCGGTTTCACTCGGCGCGGCGCTGCTGGTCAACGCGCGCGTCGTCCGGTTCAAGAGTTTCTTCCGCACGGTTTTCTTTGTGCCGTTCGTGACCACGCTGGTCGCCGTGGCGATCGTATGGAAGTACCTCTACCACCCGCAGTACGGACTGCTCAACTACGTGTTGAGCTGGTTCGGCCTCGGACCGGTGAGCTGGCTCGGCGATCCCTCATGGGCGATGCCGTCGATCATCCTGATGGCCGTATGGAAGAACTTCGGCTACAACATGCTGATCTTCATCGCGGGACTGCAGAACATTCCCACCGAGCTGTACGAGGCCGCCTACATCGACGGCGCCGGTCCGGTGCGTCGTTTCTGGAATGTCACGCTGCCCATGCTGGCGCCCACGTTCCTGTTCGTGGGTGTGATCACCATGATCGGCTACTTCCAGCTGTTCGCCGAGCCGTATGTCATGACCGGCGGCGGCCCGCTGCGCGCCACCACTTCGCTCGTGCTGCTGATGTATGAGGAAGGCTTCCGGTGGTGGCGCATGGGCGTAGCCGCGGCCGTGGCCTTCGTGCTGTTCGTCATCATCCTGTTGTGGACGGCCCTCCAGTTCCGGCTCCAGCGCGAGGCGGCATGACGCGCGCGCGCCTGAGCACGGTTGTCATTTATGGGCTGCTGATCGTGAGCGGCATGCTGGCCCTGCTGCCGCTCCTCTGGATGCTGGCCGCATCGTTCATGCAGCCGGGCGAGGCGACCAGGTTCCCGCCCAGCATGGTACCGGGCGATCCGACCGTGGAGCATTACCGCACCCTTTTCACCCGCTTGAACCTGGGCCGCTATTTCCTGAACAGCATGATCGTCGCGGGAGCCGCGACGGTGCTGTCGCTGTTCATCAATTCGATGGCTGGCTATGCTTTCGCGAAGCTGCGCTTCCATGGTCGGGACCGCGTCTTCCGTGTGCTCACGTTCGGCCTGGTCATTCCCGTGCAGGTGGCCATGCTGCCGCTCTTTCTGCTGATGCGCGAGCTGGGTTTGGTCAACACCTATTGGGGCGTGATCATTCCGAGCATGGCCAGCATTTTCGGCATCTTCCTGATCCGGCAGTACGCCATCTCGATCCCGGACGACCTGATCGATGCCGCGCGCATCGATGGCGCGGGCGAGTTCCGCATCTACTGGTCGGTCGTGCTCCCCGTCATCCGGCCCATTCTCGCGACGCTGGCCATCTGGACGTTCCTCAGCACGTGGAACGACTTCATGTGGCCGCTCATCGTGCTCAGCGATGATCGCATGTTCACCCTGCCGGTGGCGCTGGCCAACCTGGCGGGCGAGCGCGTGCAGGACACCGAGCTGATGATGGCCGGCTCGGTGCTGACCGTGCTGCCCGTGCTGGTGGTGTTCCTCTTTTTGCAGCGCTACTACGTGGATGGCATTACCGCGGGGAGTGTCAAAGGGTGAAAGCGTTCACGTGCGCGAGCACGTTCACGGACACGTGTGCGAGCGGGCATGCGCTTTCGATCTATCGCAGTGTCCTGTTTTACGCGTCCGTGTTCGTGTTCGTGAACGGTCTTTTGCTTGACGTATCCGCGCAAACCCGCGCGCTGGGCTGGACCGCCGCCCCCGCCTCCGGCGTCGAGATGCGCCTGAGGGGGGAAGCGGCCGCCCTGCGTGTAGACTTCGATTTTCACGGTGGCGGTGGCTGGGCGGCCTTTCGCAAAGACACGACGCTCGAGCTGCCCGACAACTACGAATTCAGCTTTCGCCTGAAGGCGGATGCGCCGACCAATACACTCGAGTTCAAGCTGATCGATGCTTCCGGTGAAAACGTGTGGTGGGTACGCCGTCCGGACTTCGAGTTCGACGGCGACTGGCGCACGATCCGGTTTCGCAAACGTCATATCGAGTTCGCCTGGGGTCCGAAAGGCGGCGGCGAAATCACGGCCGTAGCGGCCATCGAGTTCGCCATCACCGCCGGCCAGGGCGGCCAGGGTACCGTATGGATTGATGATCTCGAGATGACGCCGGGCGCGCCGGTGGCCGCGCCGCCCGGACCACCGGTCGTCAGCCGCACTGGCGGCGCGTACACGCTGGACTTGCGGGCACCGCAGGAGTATGGCGGACTCACCATCCGCTGGAAGACGCGGGGGCAGGGCCGCGATTACGATGTGCAGATCTCGCAGGATGCGAGCAGCTGGGAAACCGTACGGCGCGTGCGGGGCGGGCGTCGCCTGGAAGATCTGCTGCAGCTTCCGGAAACCGAGTCGCGGTATGTGCGCATCGTGCCGGCCCGTAACACCGTTGCAGGCGATATCCGCGCAGTTGCCATCGAGCCGCTCGTCTTCGGTGCCTCGCCGAATCGCGTGTACGAGCGGCTGGCGCGCGGCACGACGGCCGATGTCTATCCTGTCTACTTTCGCGACCGGCAGACGTACTGGACGGTCGTCGGAAATGCCGGCGCCACGCGCGAGGCTTTGTTCAACGAGTATGGCGCACTGGAGGTGGACAAGCACGGTTTCACGCTCGAGCCATTCCTGCACGACGGTACCAGGCTGGTCGGCTGGTCGGCCGCGGACAGTGCGTCGCTGGAGGATGGCTATCTGCCCATCCCATCCGTGCGCTGGCGGCACAACGACCTGCAGCTCCGGACCACGACGTGGTCGGACGAGCACGCGCTCTGGGTGCGTTATCGGGTGAGCAACAGGTCGTCGGCATCACGCGCGGTGACGCTCTACGTCGCGCTGCGCCCCTTCCAGGTCAATCCACCTCGCCAGTTCCTGAACGTGGCCGGCGGTGTCTCGCCGATCACAGACATCCGCATGTCCCGTGACGGTGTGCTCATCGACAGCACGCGCGTAGTCTCGGTCAGTCGTGCGCAGGCGTTCGGTGCCACGACGTTCGATCAGGGAGACATAACGGATTTCCTGCAGGCGCGTGCACTGCCGACAACACTGATCGTGACCGACAGTGCCGCCGGGCTGGCTTCCGCGGCGTTCGCCTACGCGCTGGATATCGGCGCTCATGACAGCACGGATGTTCACCTGATGGTGCCGCACGTGGGCGCCGGAGCTCGAGCCAGCGCCAGTCCGCAGGCAAGCTGGCAGGCGGCACTGGCCGGCTGGCGCGCGTTGCTGGACAGCGTAGTGATCGATATACCGGCCGACCCGGACCTCGGACGATCGATCAGAAGCACCGTCGCATACATCCTGATCAACCAGGATGATGCAGCTATTCAGCCGGGGTCGCGTTCCTATGAGCGGTCGTGGATCCGCGATGGCTCGCTGACCTCGGCGGCTTTGTTGAGGCTGGGACAGAGCGACGCCGTAAAGCGGTTCATTGAATGGTACGCGCCGTACCAGTACGCGGACGGCAAGGTGCCCTGCTGTGTGGATCGGCGCGGTGCGGACCCGGTTCCCGAGAACGATAGTCATGGCCAGCTCATCTATCTGATCGCGGAATATCTCCGCTACACGGGCGACACGGCTGTCGTACGCTATACCTGGAAGCATGTGGTCGCAGCCGTCGCATACATGGACTCGCTGCGCAACAGCCGCCGTACGCCCGAGTACCGGGGCACGGGCTTCTGGGGGATGATGCCGCAATCCATCAGTCACGAGGGCTATTCGGCGAAGCCAATGCACTCGTACTGGGACGATTTCTTCGCGCTGAAGGGCTTCCGGGATGGCGTGTGGCTGGCGGAACAGCTGGGCGACACGGCGCGCGCGCGGCAATGGAGGGCAGCGCGGGATGAATTCAATACCGACCTCGTGAATTCCTTCCGCTGGACCATGCAGAAGCACGGCATCGATTACCTGAGCGGCTCGGTCGAGCTGGGTGACTTCGACGCGACATCTACGACGGTCGGCCTGAATCCCGCCGGGGCGCTGCACGATCTGCCGCAGGCCGCGTTGCAGCGCACCTTCGAGCGCTACTGGCAGGAATTCGAAGCGCGGCGCGTCCAGTGGGAGCGGATCCGGAGCGGCGGTTACCAGGACACGACGAAGCAGTACGAGGCGTACACGCCGTACGAGTGGCGCGTGGTCGGCGCCTTGGTACGGCTGGGCGAGCGTGCGCGCGCGCATGCCGTCGCCGCGTGGTTCATGGGGCATCAGCGGCCCGACGC
>CBJLQC010000223.1:0-5165 GCA_966424955.1 uncultured bacterium
TGTTTCCGTAGAAAGGTACCAGGCGCTTTCCCGCGAACGCATGTCGGTCGGCTTGCGCGGCATCCGGCGCGACCGGCTCATGTACCGGCGCGAAGTGGCCGGCCGCGTACATTGGACACGTGAAGGTGACGGTCGCATAGAGGTGCTGGGCGCGCGCGAGATGATCCCGGTCGCCATGAAGGGTATGAAGCTGCCCGACGATCTGGTCAGCTTCATGCCGCACCTGGCATTCGATCCGGCCGACGACCGCATGTTGATCGGGTGGGACGATGACAGCTTCGTGCGACATCCGCTGGCGGCCGGCGCCGAGGACCATTACCGCTACCGCACCGGCAGTACCACGACCATTCAGCTGCAGGACGGTCGTGTCATCCGGCTGATCGAGCTGGAAATCATTCCGCAGCGCGCCGACCCGCGGTTGATCAGCGGCTCCTTCTGGCTGGACGCGGAAACGCATGCGGTCGTGCAGGCCGCCTTCAAGCTCGCCCGCAAGATCGACATCCTGCGCGACCTCGACGACGACGATGACGATCCCGACAAGGATCGCATTCCCGGCTTCCTGCGCAACATCACCGCTGATCTCGACTACGTTACCATCGACTACGGTCTCTATGATCTGCGTTGGTGGATGCCGCGCCTGGTCGCGTTCGAGGGTGTGGTGCGCGCCGGGCCGGTCCGCATGCCCTTGTTGTACGAACGCAGTTACTCACAATACGAAATCGAGGGACTGCCGGCTGGTGCCCGCATCCCCATGGCCGAGCTGGTCCGCCGCGACTCCATTCGCGACGCGCAGCGCGAGCAGTGCCGCGGTGGCATGCAGATCGAAGTCAGCGTGGGCGATGGTGAACGTTCCGACAGCGCCCGCAGCCGCCAGCTCTCGGGCCGCTGCGGCCGGTGGCAAGTCGTGATGGCAGCCGACACGAGCCAGGTGCTGACCAGCGATCTGCTGCCCGCCGACCCGTTCTCGCACGACGAGGAGCTGCTCACCGACGCGGACTTGCGGCAGCTGAAGGAGAAGCTGGACGATTTCGGCGGGACACCCACGCTGCTCGGCACGCCCGAGGCTCGTTACAGCTTCTTCGATCCCGGGATGTTGCGCTACAACCGCATCGAAGGCTTGTCGCTGGGCAGCAGTGCCGCGGTGGACTTCGGCGCCTACGCGGTTTCGGCCAACGCACGGATAGGCCTGGCGGACCGGGAGCCGAATTTCGAGCTGCAGCTCGAGAAGCCGGGCCGGTCGATGGCGCTTTCCCTCGCGGCATATCGCCGGCTGAACGGTACCGAGCCGCTGCGCAATCCATTCAGTGTGGGCAACTCGCTCGCTTCCCTGCTCTTCGGCCGGGATGACGCCGACTTCTATCGCTCGCTCGGTGTGGAGTTGCGCGGCGAGCCCGCCGGCTCGTCGGCCGGCTGGTACTCCTGGCGGCTGTACGCCCAGCGCGAACGGGATGCCGAGGTTGAAACCGACTTCAGCCTGCGTCATTTGCTGAACAAGGATCACACGTTCGAGGCGAACATCGTCGCCGACACGAACAACGTGGTGGGCGCCGAAGCCGTGCTCCGCTTCCATCGCGGACTGAATCCGACCGGCCTGCGCTTCGGCGCCGAGCTCTACGGCAACGGCGCAACCGGCACGTTCGACTACGGACGCGCCGCATTGACCCTGCGCCTCGGAATCCCGCTGCCCGGTCCCTTCGATCTCGCGACGGAAGCCGCTGCGGGTACCAGCGTCGATTCGCTGCCCTTGCAGCATCACTGGTACATGGGCGGTTCGGCCAGCCTGCGCGGCTATCACGCCGGGACCATGACGGGCGCATCGTTCTGGCGCGGGCGCGCGGAAATCGGCTACGGGCTGCCCGCCATCCGGTTGATCGGTTTCAGCGATGCAGGCTGGGCCGGGCCGCGGGCCGGCTTCAGCACGGCCCGGCCGCTACTGTCCGCCGGGGCGGGCATCAGCATGATGGATGGGATCCTGCGCTTCGACGTCGCCCGCGGGCTGCGTGAGCCGAAGGGCTGGCTCGCGACCCTCTATTTCGACGCGGCGCTCTGAAGATGGCGGGGGCGTATGGGAATCGAACCCATCAACCAGCCTCGCGGCCGGCCAGCGCGTTTTGAAGACGCGTCAAGCCACCAGACCCGCTCCGCCCCCGTTGATCTGCATGTTTGGAAGTTGTGATCAGTTCGAAAACGCCTCTGGAAAACGCCTCACGATAACGCCTCACGAAAACGCCTCGCCATCACGATTCTCGTAGTTTCGCCTGTACCGCTCGATACACTCGAGAATCACTTCGTGTGCACGCTCCACGTCCTGGAGCCCGAGAATCTCGGTTGTTTTGCCTTCCAGCTCCTTGTAGATGCGGAAGAAGTGCTCGACTTCACGCAAGTAGTGCGGGCGCACGTTCTTGATCGAACGATAGTCTGCGCGTAACGGGTCGGCACACGGCACGCAGAGGATTTTCTCGTCCATGCCTTTGTCATCACGCATCTCGAACACACCGATCGGGCGGACATTCATCAGGCAGCCGGGAAACGTGGCCTCGCTGGTGATGACCAGGACGTCCAGTGGATCATCATCATCGGCGAGCGTGCGGGGGATGAAGCCGTAGTCGCCCGGGTAATGCACCGCGCTGTAGAGCAGCCGGTCGAACTTGATGAGGCCGGTCTCCTTGTCGAGCTCGTACTTGTTGCGGCTCTCCTTGGGTATCTCGATGAACACCTGCAGCTCGCGCGGCGCGCCGTCCCCGAAGCTGATGTCGTGCCAGGGATGATAGAATCGGCTCATTTGCGGATCAGCTTCTTGTAGTGAATGCGATGCGGCTGATCGGCTTCGGCGCCCAGGCGCTTGCGGCGGTCCAGCTCGTAATCCTGGTAGTTGCCCTCGAACCACACGACTTCGCTTTCGCCCTCGAAAGCCAGCATGTGCGTGGCTACTCGGTCGAGGAACCAGCGGTCGTGCGATATGACGACCGCACAGCCGGGAAAATTCAGCAGTCCTTCTTCCAGCGCGCGCAGGGTATCGACGTCGAGGTCATTGGTCGGGTCATCCAGCAGGACCAGGTTGCCGCCCGTCTTGAGCAGCTTGGCCAGGTGCACGCGATTGCGCTCACCGCCGGAAAGGACGCCGACTTTCTTCTGCTGATCGGCGCCCTTGAAGCCGAACCACGAGCAGTACGCGCGCGAGTTTATCTTGCTCCCTCGGCCCAGCTCGATCTCGTCCTGTTTGCCCGAGATTTCCTCCCACACCGAAGCGTCGGGATTGAGCGCATCGCGCGACTGGTCGACATAGGCGAGCTGCACCGTTGAGCCAATGCGCAGTGTGCCACTGTCCACGCTTTCCTGCCCCGTGATGATACGGAAGAGCGTAGTCTTGCCCGCGCCGTTGGGACCGATCACGCCCACGATGCCGCCGCGCGGCAAACGGAAGCTCATGTTCTCGAACAGCAGGTTCTCGCCATAAGCCTTCCCAATGCCGTCGGCCACGATCACTTCGTCACCGAGCCGGGGACCGACCGGAAGAATGATCTCCGCCTTCTGTACCTGTTCCTGCATGTCCTGGTTGAGCAGCTCTTCATAGGCGTTGAGGCGCGCCTTTCCTTTCGACTGCCGGGCGCGCGGTGCCATGCGGATCCAGTCCAGCTCGCGCTGCAGCGTGCGCTGCCGCGCGGACGAGGCTTTTTCTTCCTGTGCCAGGCGCTGCTGCTTCTGCTCGAGCCAGCTCGAATAATTCCCGTGGTACGGAATCCCTTCGCCGCGGTCCAGCTCGAGAATCCACTGCGCGACATTGTCCAGGAAATAGCGGTCGTGCGTCACCGCGACGATCGTCCCCTTGAAATCGGCCAGGTGGCGCTCCAGCCAGGCCACCGATTCCGCATCCAGGTGGTTGGTCGGCTCGTCGAGCAGGAGCAGATCGGGCTCTTCGAGCAAGACCTTGCAGAGCGCGACCCGACGCCGCTCGCCGCCGGACAGGCTGCTCACATCCGCTTCGGGCGGCGGCAGCCGGAGCGCTTCCATGGCAATGTCGATGTTGCGATCGAGGTCCCACGCATTCGATGCGTCGATGGCATCCTGCACGCGCGCCTGCTCGTCGATGAGCTGGGCCATTTCATCGTCCGACATGGGCTCGGCGAACTTCATGTTGATTTCGTCGAACCTGCGCAGCAGATCGCGCGTGTGACGGACGGCTTCCTCGACATTGCCGCGCACGTTGAGCGCGGGATCGAGCACCGGCTCCTGCGGCAGATAGCCGACCCGCGTGCCCTTGGCCGGCCACGCCTCGCCCTGAAAGTTCGTATCGACCCCGGCCATGATGCGCAGCAGCGACGATTTGCCCGCGCCATTGGGGCCGACCACGCCGATCTTGGCGCCCGGGAAGAACGACAGCCAGATGCCCTTCAGGACCTCGCGATTGGGCGGCACCACCTTACGCAAGTCCTTCATCACGTATATGAACTGCGGAGTATTCATGGCCAGACAGATTGCATGCGATAGCGAGAACGATTCCCAGAGACGGCGTAGAAGATAACGGCTCGGCCAAGGCTGTACAGTGGCACACGCGTTGCCTTTTCACGCGCCGTGGAAACGCTGCCGGTCATCCTGAATCCCGGTGCCGGACGTGGCGCCGAGCGCGAAGCGGACGCGCTGCGCGAGGCGTTCGCGGCCGTCGAAACGCACGCGGATATAAGCATCGTGCCGGGTGCGCGTGTGCGCGAGGTAGTGCGCGACTGCGTGCGCGCGCAAGCGCCGTTCGTGGGCGTAGCCGGCGGGGACGGCACCATCTCGAGCGCGGTGGGTGCGCTCGCCGGTACCAGCACGGCGCTGCTGCCGCTGCCGCTCGGCACGCGCAACCACTTCGCCCAACGGTACGGTATCGCATCCGTCGCCGCTGCCGTTGGCGCGTGGCAACGTCGCGAAACGCACACGCTGCCGGTTGGCTATCTGAACGACGTCGCGTTCATCAACAACGCATCCTGCGGCTTCTACCCGCATGTCGTGCACCGGCGCGAAAGCCTGGAGCGCCTCCTGCCCCGCCCGCTTGCCTACTGGCTGGCCGGCTTGATGGTGCTGGCGCGCCTGCCGCTCATGCACCTGGCGCTCGTGCTGCAGGATCGGACGCTCGCGCTGCGCACGCCCGCAGGCGACTTCATCGACGTCGGCGATCTCCGCGG
>CBJLQC010000224.1:0-5122 GCA_966424955.1 uncultured bacterium
CGAGGCCATGAAGCCGGGCTCCGTCATTGTCGATTGTGCGGCGGAGAACGGCGGTAACTGCGAGCTGACGGAGCCGGGGACGGACGTCGTTCACCAGGGCGTACGTATCCAGGGGCCACTCAATCTGCCGAGCACGCTGGCCACGCACGCCAGCTTCATGTATTCGCGCAACGTGGTCGCGCTGCTCTCGCCGTTGATCAAGGAGGGGCAGCTCACCGTCGATCTGGAGGACGATGTGGTTGGTCCCGCGTGCGTCACGCATCAGGGCGAGGTGCGCGTGGGCAGGCGGGCGCCGGCAGCGACGGGTGCAGGCTGACGTGAGTAATGACCCGCTGGCCGTCGATCTGCAGAATGTGGCGCGACGGTTTGCCCGTCGCTGGGTCCTGAAAGGCGCTTCCCTAGAGGTTCGTCCGGGCGAGATCGTGGCGATGCTGGGCCGCAATGGCAGCGGCAAGACGACGCTGTTGCGCGTTGTCGGGACGACGCTGCGCCCTACTCGAGGCGGTGGCAGGGTGTACGGTAACGACCTGGTGCGCGACGCCGATGAGGTACGCGAATGCGTGGGCGTGCTCGGCCATCACGCCGGCCTGTACGACGATTTGACAGCCAGCGAGAACCTGCAGTTCGCTATGCGCATGTCCGGACTGCACGTGTCAAAGGACACGATCCAGCATGCGCTGAGCGAGGTGTCGCTCGGGGACGAAGCGAAGGCGCGTGTGCGCGGCTTCTCCGCGGGGATGCGCCGCCGCCTGGCCCTCGCGCGTTTGCTGCTGCGGCCGCCCCGGCTGATGCTGCTGGATGAGCCCTATGCCTCGTTCGACCAGCACGGCATCGACCTGGTCAACGATTTCGTGGTCAAGACAGCCGCGGGTGGGGGCGCCGCGATCATCGTCACGCACGACCCGGCGCGTGTCGCTGAAATCAGCCACCGCATGGTGCGCATCGTGGATGGCAGGATCGAGGACGCATGAGCTGGAGCCACGAGTCACGGCGCATCGGCGCGATCATCTGGAAGGACTTCACATCCGAGCGGCGCACCAAGGCCAACTTCAATGCCGTGGTCTTCATGGCCGTGCTGACGCTGATCCTGTTTGGCTTCGCCATGGGCCCGGACACACAAGGCCTGCGCGACATGGCCGGCGGGGTGATCTGGCTGACCATCCTGTTCAGTGGGGTGCTCGCCTTCAACCGTTCGTACGAGCAGGAGCTGGAGGGCGGCGCGATGGACGCGCTGCTGCTGTATCCCGGACAGCGCCGCTCGATCTTCATCGGCAAGGTGATTGCCAACCTCGCCTTCGTTTTGCTGGTGGAAGTCGTGATGGTGCCGCTGGCCACCGTGCTGTACGACCTGAACATGTGGCGGGTCGCGGCACCGCTGGCCGGCATCTTAATCCTGGGGACGGTGGGATTCGTGACGCTGGGGACTTTCTACGCGGCCATGGCCAGCCGCATCCGCGCGCGCGAGGTGATGCTGCCGCTGCTGTTGTTCCCGATGTTGATACCGTTGCTGGTCGGGGCCGTGGAAGCGACCACCGCGATGCTCGCGGGCGACGTGATGGGTGACAGCCGGGTTTGGATCCGCCTGATGATCATCTTCGACACGATCTTCATCGTGATCTGTTTGTGGGCGTTCGATTTTGTTATCGAGGAGTAATCAATGGCGACGCTGATTGAAGACGTTCGCGTGCCGCGCTGGCTGAAGCCGCTCGGTTTGTTGACCTTTCTGTTTTTTGTGACTGCGCAGGTGATCGCGGTCGTCAATTCGCCGGCCGACCGGGACATGGGGCACCTGCAAAAGATCATGTACGTGCACGTGCCGTCCGCGTGGCTGGCGTTTGCCGCTTTCGGCATCGTGCTGGTGGGCAGCCTGCTCTATATCTGGAAGCGCGACCTCAAGTACGACCTGCTGGCCGCGTCCGCCGCGGAGGTCGGCACGGTCTTCACCGCGCTGACCATTGCGCAGGGCTCGATCTGGGGCCGGCCAACCTGGGGCGTGTGGTGGACCTGGGATCCGCGGCTGACCACGACGGCGATCCTGCTGCTGATCTTCATCGGCTACGTCGCGCTGCGCTCCTTCACCGATGACGAGGACCGGCGGGCGCGCTGGAGCGCCGCCGTCGGCATCCTGGGAGCCATAAACGTCCCGATCGTGTACTACTCGGTGAAGTGGTGGCGCACCATCCACCAGGTACAATCATCGCCGGAATCGATGGACAAGCCATACCTGGTGGGACTGCTGCTGAACGTGGCGGCATTCACGCTGCTGCTCGTCTGGTTCGTGGCGTACCGCTACTACGGTGCGCGGCTGGCGCGGCGCGCCGAACAGCGCCTCGAGGCGGCCGCTCTCAACAATGGCATCACGGCGGAGGTATAAATGTCGAACTGGTTCTATGTTGGCCTGGCGTACGGGGTGACGTACCTGGCTCTGATTGGATATACTATTCATCTGGTACGCTTGCGTGGCCGCGCGGAGGCAGCGCTGCGCAGCGACCCGCATCACCGGGGGGACTGAAGTATGGCCGGCAAGAAAAGGCCGTCGGTGGGCCTGATTCTGACCTTGATCATCGTGCTCGGTGGCTTCGGCTACCTCATCTACGGTGGGCTGGACGAAAACCTGGTGTATTTCCTGACGCACAGCGAGCTGATGGCGAAGGGCGATTCGGCGCAGGACAAGCCGGTCCGCCTGGGCGGGATGGTCGTGCCGGGGTCGGTGAAATGGGACGCCAAGACGATCGACCTGCGCTTCACGCTGTCGGACAGCAAAGGCACGATCCTGGTGCATTCGCAGAAAGCGCCGCCGCAGATGTTTCGAAGGGCAGGGCGTGGTCGTCGAGGGACGGCTGGCGAAGAACGGCACATTCGAATCGACCAGCCTGATGGTCAAGCACTCGAACGAATACAAGGCGCCGCATCCCGGCACGGAAAAACCGGAAGACGCATACAAGACACTGATCAAGCCTCAATAAGGATTGGGGCAGGCTTCAGACTTGTGCAAATTGGCGCAAAAGTGAAGCCTGCCCCAAACACTAGATGACTCGATTCATTGGCGTAGCCACCGTCACGGCATCGTTCGTTCTCGCGATTCTGGGAATGACCGCCGCGCTGGTGGGGGCGCGACGTGGCAATGAGCGATTGACGGCAGCCGCCCGTTCAATCGCTTACGTCATCTTCCTCTTCATGTTCATCGCCAACGCGGCGATGATCTACGGACTGGTGACACACGACTTCAGCATTTCCTACGTCGCGCAGGTCGGCAGCCGGGCGACACCAGTGTTTTTCACGGTCATCTCGCTCTGGAGCTCGCTGGAGGGCTCGATCCTCTTCTGGGGCGTGGTGCTGGCCGGCTTTACCGCCGCCGCGACGTATCTCACACGCGGCCGCCTGGGCACGCTGGGCGATTACGCGACCGGTGTCATGCTCGGGGTGGGCGTCTTCTTCTATTTGCTGCTGATCGGGCCGGCTAACCCGTTCCATCTGGTCGCGCCCGCCCCGATCGATGGGCCCGGACCGAATCCGCTGCTTCAGAATCACATCCTGATGGCGATTCATCCGCCTTTTCTGTATCTGGGCTACGTCGGGATGACCGTGCCTTTCGCGTTCGCGATCGGCGCACTCATGTCGGGGAAACTGGATGACACGTGGATCCGTGAGACGCGCCGCTGGACGATCACTGCGTGGATGTTCCTCTCGCTCGCCATCATGATGGGGATGTGGTGGTCGTACGAAGTACTGGGCTGGGGCGGTTACTGGGCGTGGGATCCCGTCGAGAACGCGTCCTTCATGCCCTGGCTCACGGCTACCGCTTTCCTGCATTCGGTAATGGTGCAGGAGCGTCGCGACATGCTGCGCGTCTGGAACCTCAGCCTGATCGTGGCGACGTTTCTACTTACCATCCTGGGCACTTTCCTGACGCGCAGTGGCGTGCTGTCCTCGGTCCACGCATTCAGCGAAGGCCCGATAGGCAAGTACTTCCTCGGTTTCATCGGCATCACGCTCGTGCTTTCGCTGGTGTTGCTGATGGGCCGCAGCGAGGAGCTGCGCACGTCCGGGAAGATCGACAATCCGGTCTCGCGCGAGACCGTGTTTCTCATCAACAACCTGCTGCTGACCGCTTTCACCTTCACGGTTCTGCTCGGTACGCTCTTCCCGCTGGTCGCGGAGGCGGTGCGCGGCGTCAAAGTCAGCGTGGGCGCCCCCTTCTTCAACCGGATGACGGTGCCGCTCTGCGCCGCGCTGCTGTTCATGGTCGGCGTCGGGCCGGCGCTGCCCTGGCGCGGCGCCGACCAGGAGTACCTCAAGAAGAAGTTTGTCGTGCCGGTCGTGCTCGGTGTCGCCGGCGCGCTGATCGCCGTCGTGGCCGGCGCGCGCTCGTTCTACGGCATCCTCGCCTTCATGTTCGCCGCATTCGCGCTGGGCACGAACGGCCAGGAGTTCTGGCAGGGCGCGCGCGCCCGCATGCGCTCGCAGGGCGAGAATTTCGCGACTGCGCTGGCCCGCCTCATTCGTTCCAACAACCGGCGCTACGGCGGCTACATCGCGCACCTGGGTGTGGTCGTGCTGACCCTGGGCATCGCCGGATCGTCGGTGTTCAAGACCGAGCAGGAAGCTACGCTGCGTCCGGGCGAAACCATGCAGATCAAGAACTTCACGCTGCGGTTCGACAAGGTGTGGGGCAAGGAAGAGGCGCACCGGGTAGTCATCGGCGCGGACGTCACGGTCCTGAAGGGCACGCGCGAGGTCGGCAAGCTCGATCCACGCACGAACTTCTACCGCGCCCGCAACGAGCCGGTGCCCACGCCGTCGGTGCGGGAGCGCTTCCTCGGCGACCTGTATGCCAACCTCATGTCCTTCGAGCGCGACGGCAGCAGCGCTACCTTCCACGTCTTTTATCAGCCGCTCGTCGGCTGGATTTGGGCGGGTGGCTTCATCGTGGCGATCGGCGCGCTGGTCGGGTTGATGAAGCCGCGCAAGCGCGCGGGGCGCGTCGCGCCCAGACGTGCCAAAGAGACGGTTGCCGCATGAACTGGAAGCGTTCGCTGGTAGGTGTCGGCATTGCGGTCCCGATCGTCATGCTGCTCGGCTACGGTCTTCGACTGGGCGCTGCGTCTCGCGTCTTTGAGGC
>CBJLQC010000225.1:0-5078 GCA_966424955.1 uncultured bacterium
GCCAGCGGCCGATCGCACGGGCGCTGGCGCAGCGGCTCGCTGCGGCAGGCTACGAAACGCCACCGATCGAGCTGACCGGCGAAGCACGCGCTCCCACACGCCCGAGCCTGCGCGTGCAAGGCGCAAGCGACCCCGACCTCGCACGCTGGTGCCTGAAGGTCGTCGAAGAAGCGGTCGGTGCGCCCGCCGAGCTGGCCTTCTTGCGCCGCGCACAGCCGGCCACCGACACTTACATACCGGTCGGTACGTTCACGCCCGGCGACATCGCCAGCGCCGGGAAGGTGGCCGGCCGCGCGATCCGCGCGGCGGCCGAGCTGGTCATGCGTGGAGAAGCCGACGCGCTCGTCACGGCCCCCATTGACAAATACGCACTGCACGCCGGTGGCTTCTATTATCCGGGACACACCGAGCTGCTGGCCGAGCTGGCCGGATGTGAGAGCGTGGCCATGATGCTGGCCGCGGAGACCACCATGCGGGGCGGCGCGCTGCGCGTCGTGCTCGCCACCACGCACATCGCGCTGGCCGATGTGCCGCGCGCCTTCACGCGCGAGCTGCTGGTCGAGCAGGCGATCATTACATTCGACGCGCTGCGCCGCGACTGGCAGCTGCCTCAGCCGCGCCTCGCGTTGTGCGCGTTCAATCCGCATGCGTCGGACGGCGGGTTGTTCGGCGATGAGGAGGAGCGCATTTATCGCCCGGCCATCGATGAGTTGCGCGCGCGCGGCATCGACGTCAGCGAGCCGCTGCCCGCCGACACGGTATTCCTGCGCGCCGCGCGTGGTGAATTCGACGTCGTCATCGCGCCCTACCACGACGTGGGCATGGCGGCCTTCAAGACCGCCGCCTTCGGGCACGGCGTCAATGTCACGCTCGGGCTGCCCTTCGTTCGCACCTCGCCCGACCACTGGACCGCAATGGATATTGCCGGAACCGGCGCCGCGGATTCATCCTCTATGGAAGCTGCCATCCAACTGGCGATACGTCTGGCACATGATTCGATTCAGTCACGTCTATAAGGAGTACCCGCGCACGGGTCACGCGCTCAGCGATGTGAACTTCCACATCCGCAAGGGTGAGTTCTGTTTCCTGACCGGCCACAGCGGCGCCGGCAAGTCTACGTTGCTGCGGCTCATCCACATGGCGGAGCGCCCCTCCCGCGGTGAGGTGCGTGTCAGCGGCTATTCTTCCGCCAGCATCAAGCAGCGTGACGTGGCCATGCTGCGCCGCAAGATCGGGTATGTGTTCCAGAATTATCTGCTGCTGCCCAATCGCACGGCCGGCGATAACGTGGGATTCGCGCTGGAGGTTACGGGTGCACGTCGCACCGTCACCAAGTCCAAGGTCGGCAAGCTGCTCGCCATGGTCGGCCTGGCCGCGAAGTCGGAAGCGTTTCCGCACGAGCTGTCGGGCGGCGAGCAGCAGCGCGTCGCGGTGGCACGCGCACTCGTCCACGATCCGCTCGTGCTGCTCGCCGACGAGCCCACCGGCAACCTGGATGAGCGGGCCACCCGCGGCATCTTCGACCTGATCCGTTCCATCAACCAGGCTGGTACCGCGGTGCTCTTCGCCACGCACAATCTCGAGCTGGTGCGCGCGCACCCGAACTTTCGCGTCATCGAGCTGGATCACGGCGCGATCGTTTACGATTCCGCGCCCACGGAGGTCTGAGCGATGCCGTACGCGTTGAGGGAAGCGCTCAATTCACTGAAGCGGTCGCCCATGCTCAGCCTGCTGTCCGCTCTCATGATTGCGCTGTCGCTGCTCGTCATCGGACTCTTCGGCCTGGTCACGTCGAACATACAGACCGGGTTGAACCAGCTCGAGTCGCGCGTGGAGATCGTCGCCTTCCTGCGCGACGATGCCGACTACAACGCCGTGCGGGTCGCGCAGCAGGACATCTCCCGGCTGCCACAGGTCCGCGAAGCGCGCTACATCTCACGCGCCCAGGCACTCGAGCTGGCCCGCCAGGAGCTTCCGGAATTCCGCGAGGTGTTCGGCGGTCTCGATCAGAACCCGCTGCCCGCTTCGCTGGAGATCGCGCTCCAGCCCGGTCAGCGCGGCCCGGAAGTCGTCAAGCGCATTGCCGACCGGCTGTCCGCGTATCCTTTCGTGGAGCAAGTCAATTACGGGCAGGACTGGCTGGGAACCGTTTACTTGCTGCGGCGCGTCGCCGGCGCCGCCTCGCTCGTGCTCGGCATCGCCTTCGCGGTCGTCGCGGCGCTCATCATCGGCGCGGCCGTGCGGATGGCGATTTTTGCGCGTCGCGACGAAATCCTCATCATGCGGCTGGTGGGCGCTACCGACGGCTTTGTGCGGCGACCCTTCGTGATCGAGGGACTGGGTGCCGGTTTGACCGGCGCCGTCATGGCGGTCGCCGGCACCTATGCGATCTTCCGTGCGCTCTCACCCAGACTCTTCACCATGAACTGGCTGCCCGACATCTGGGTCATCGCCATTGTCGCAGCCGGCGCCATTCTCGGTGGACTATCCAGCCTGGTGGCGGTGCGGCGCCACCTGGGTGAGATCCAATGAAGCGACCCGCACGCGGCTATGGTGCTCGCGCGTGCGATCTGGTCGTCGCGATACTCGTGTTATACGGCCTCTTCGGCGCGCCCGCTCATGCGCAACAGAACACCGAGCTGCGCGAAAGCCAGCAGCGCCTCGAGAAGATCCGCCAGGAACGGCAGGAGTTGCAGCGCGAGCTGGAGCAGCTGCGCTCGCGCGTGCGAGACGCATCCCGCGAAGCGCAGAACCTGGCGCGCCAGCGCGCTGCATCCGAAGGCGCGCTGCGCGAGCTCGATTACCAGGCCGAGGTCATCAACGCGGGCGTCGATAGCATGACGCGCGAGCTGGATCACACACACGCGCGTTTGCGTGACCGCACCAATGCCCTGAACCAGCGGCTGCGCTCGATCTACAAGCGCGGGCAGCTACATACCGTGCGCGTGCTGTTTTCCGCCGAGAGCTTCGGCGAGGTGCTGCGCCGTTACAAGTATCTGCACCTGATCACTCTCAACGATCGCATGATCGTCGCCGATGTGAAGCGGCTGGAAGCGCGTCAGCAGTTCCAGGAGCAGGAGCTGCGACGCAACCTGACCCAACTGGACAACCTGCGCCTCGAGAAAAACGAAGAGCTGCGACAGCTGGAACGGTTGTACGGCCGTCAGAGTCGCGAGCTGCGCCAGTTCCGCGAACAGGAAAAGGCCACCGCCGGCCGCATCGAGCAGCTGGCCAAGGATGAAGCACGCCTGGCCGGCGTCATTGCCGATCTGGAGCGCCGTCGGCGCGCCGGCAATCCAAGCAGCGTCGGGACCATCTCGACGCGTGATCTCGGCAACCTGAACTGGCCCGTCGATGGTGAGCTCGTCTTCCGCTTCGGGCCGCAGCGTCGCCCCAACGGCGTCGTGCTGCGCTACAATGGGATCGGCATCGCCGCACCCGTGGGCACACCCGTCAAAGCCGTGGAAAACGGGACCGTCGAAGTGGCCGGCGTGCTGGAAGGTTACGGTCAGTCGGTCGTCATTGGGCACGGCGCCGGTTACTACACTCTCTATTTGCGCCTGCGCTCGCTTGCCGTCACCGCCGGGCAGCGTGTAACGGCAGGCCAGGTGCTCGGCACGGTAGGCGGCGAAGGGTCACCCGAAGGCGCTCACCTCGAGTTCCAGGTGCGCACACCCGGCATCGGCGGCGCACCCGCTCCGGTCGACCCGCTGAACTGGCTGCGTGCGCGCGCCGGCGCGCAATGAGCCTGCCCGACCTGATCGGTCACGAGGAGGAACGCGGCCTCCTCGCCACCGCGTTTGCGCGCGGCCAACTGCCCGGATCTCTTCTTTTCCATGGACCGGCCGGCATCGGCAAACAACGCCTCGGCCTCTGGCTCGCGCAACGGATGTTGTGCGAAACGCCCGGACCGATCGAGCCATGCGGCGTCTGTGCGCCCTGTAAGGCCGTTCTCAAACTGCAGCATCCCGACGTGCACTGGTTTTTCCCATTGCCGCGTCCCAAGGTGTCGGGCGGTCAGGACAAAATGGGCGACGCGCTCGAGGACGCCCGCGCGGAAGAGCTGGCGGCACGCCGGACGCAACCCTTCCGACCCAGCGCGCCCTCGGAAACACTGGGGATTTTCGTCGCCCACGTTCAGACCCTCCGCCGCCTGGCCATGTCGCGGCCCGCAATGGGAGAGCGCAAAGTCTTCATCATCGGGGATGCGGAATTCCTGGTGCCGCAGGAAGCCAGTCCGGAAGCAGCCAACGCACTGCTCAAGGTGCTCGAAGAACCGCCCGCCGACACGACGTTCATTCTGACCGCCGCCGACGCTGAATCCCTCCTGCCCACGATCAAATCGCGCGTGCTGCCTCTGCGTGTGCGGCCTCTGCCGCTCGATGTGGTGGAGCACACACTCGTCCAACACACGGGCGCCGAACCGGCGCAGGCGAGACTGGCCGCGCGCCTCGCGCAGGGATCCATCGGTCGCGCGCTCGCTTTCCAGCCGGCCGATGGCGAGGCTGGCGCCCTCGAGTCGCTGCGGCTGGAAGCACGCGAGCTCCTGGCCGCTGCGACGTCGCCGCAAGCCGCGGCGCGGCTCACCGCGGCCCACCGCCTGCCGCCCGCCGGGGCACGCGGCGCATTCATGGATACGCTCGATTTCCTATCGGTTTGGGTCCGCGACCTCGCCGCGGTCGCCGAAGGCGCCGATGACCTCGTCGTTAACCAGGACTCCATCCGGTGGTTGAAAGAGCTGGCGGCGCGCCGAAGGGGGGCGTCATCCTCGGCCTCGGCCGTCGTGCACGAGATAGAGTACACACGTGGACTCACCACATTCAACATCAATCCCCAGCTTGCTTTAGCCGTTTTGCTCGGGCGGATCGGCCGTCATTTCAATAACGGGAATTCGTAAAAATCCGGCCCAAAAGGGTGGAGCATCGCGCCTTTGCGGGGTTATCTTCGGGAGCCTAATGGGACTTACACACCTGGATGCCACCGGCCGGCCGGTCATGGTCGACGTGGGCGATAAGGCCGAGACGTTACGGGTCGCGGAGGCGACCGGCACGCTGCTCGCCGATCCGGCCACGCTCGAC
>CBJLQC010000226.1:0-5075 GCA_966424955.1 uncultured bacterium
CGCGCGCCCGTCGCGAACGGCGCGGCACCTACGCACCGATCCAGGACCTGCTCGAGAAAGGACAGAAGGTGCTGGTGCAGGTCTCGAAGGAGCCGATCAGCACGAAGGGCCCCCGCGTCACCACGCACATCTCGCTGCCCGGCCGGTTCCTGGTGTACATGCCCGGCTCGCGGCACCTGGGGGTCAGCCGCAAGATCGAGGGCAGGGAAGAACGTGCCCGGCTGCGTACCATGGCCAAGGAGGTCGTCCCGGACGGCGAGGGCGGTGTCATCATTCGGACGGTCGGCGAGGAACTGACGCGTGAGATCTTCGAGCGCGAGTTCAAGACGCTGAACGGCACGTGGCACAAGATCCAGAAACGCGCCAAGTCGTCACGCGCGCCGGCGCTGATCCACAACGAGGCCAAGCTGACCAGCGGCCTGATCCGCGACGTTTTCACCCAGAAAGTGGACGCGCTCATCATCGACTCCAAGGAAGTCCACCACGAGGTGAAGACTTACCTGGGCGGCGTCGATCCCAATCTGATGAGCCGGGTGCACCTCTACATGGACCCGGTGCCCCTGTTCGACAAGTACGGCATCGAGGACGCCATTCGCGAGGCCTTCCAGCGGCGCGTCGATCTGCCGAGCGGCGGCTACATCATCATCGAGCCGACCGAAGCGCTCGTTTCCATTGATGTGAACACGGGCCGTTATACCGGTCGCAAGGATCCCGAAAAGACGATCCTGCGCACCAACCTGGATGCGGCCCGCGAGATTGCGCGCCAGCTCAGGCTGCGTGACATCGGCGGCATCATCGTCTGCGACTTCATCGACATGGAGACGCGTCAGAACCAGGACAAGGTGCTGCAGGAGCTGCGCACCTACCTGGGCCGCGACCGCGCGCGCACGCGTGCCTTCCAGGTGAGCGAGCTGGGCCTCGTCGAAATGACGCGGCAGCGCGTACGGCCTTCGCTCTACCAGTCGATGACGCAGCCCTGCCCGGATTGCGGCGGCTCGGGGCGTGTATTCAAGCCGGAGGTCGTGCTGCGCCGCATCGAGCGCTCCATTCGACGCGTCGCCGTTCAGCGCTCCGAGCGCACCGTCACCATCCGCGTGCACCCGCAGGTCGCCGTGTATCTGCTGGAAGATGAGCCCGAGTTTCTGCGGCGGATCACCAAGCAATACAGCCTGGAAGTCGATTTGCGCGACGACCCGCTGATGCGGCAGGACGAGTTCCGCCTGCTGGCCGGCCCCGCGGACTCGGATGTCACCACGAAATACGCGCTCGGCTGAGCGCGTACCCCGGGCCCGGATGTGGGCTAGGGGCCCGGGCTCGGTATGTCGGTCCAGGGCACGTGCCAGGGCTGGGGCCGTTCGGCTCTTAGCCCATTCCCGAGCACGAGCCCGATCCCAAAATCCGGGCCCGGGCCCTGGCCCGAAGCCCGATGCCCGGGAATTGACGCAAAGCGTCAATTCCACGATATTTGCAAGTCTGTACCGGACTTTTTTGGGTATCCATAAACATGTACGCGATTATTCGAAGCGGCGGGAAGCAGTTCCGCGCCGAGCCTGGCCAGACGATCAGGGTCCCCTCGCTGGCGGCCGAGCCGGGCGAGCAGGTGACGTTCGACGACGTGCTGGTCGCCGCCACGGATGACGGTCTGCAGATCGGCACTCCGAGTGTGAATGGCGCTGCCGTCACCGGCGAAGTCGTCCGCCACGGCCGGGATAAGAAGGTCATTATCTTCAAGTGGAAGCGCCGCAAGAATTACCGCCGGAAGGCGGGGCACCGGCAGGATTTTACCGAGGTCCGGATCAACGATATCCGGCTCGGTTAGGAGGAACAGCAATGGCACATAAGAAAGGCGTAGGCTCGAGCCGGAACGGCCGCGATTCGAACGCGCAGCGACTGGGCATCAAGCGCTTTGGTGGCGAGCACGTCATCCCGGGCAACATCCTGGTCCGCCAGCGCGGCACCAAGTTCCACCCGGGGCGCAACGTTGCCAAGGGCAAGGATGACACGCTGTTCGCGCTCGTCGACGGCGTGGTGAAGTTCGAGCGGTACGACCGCAACCGTCAGCAGATCTCGGTGATCCCGGTCGAAGCGTAAACGCGCCGCGCAGATAGATGAAACCAGCCCGTGCAATCGCACGGGCTGGTTTTTTTTGGGTCGCGACTCAGCGTGGAAGCCGGACCACGGCATACTCGACGGTGGGGTCGTACGCGACGTCAAACCGCGCGTTTACCGCGTATAACGAGTTGCCGAAGCGCGCGATCGTCGAGGGGAATTGCAGATCCTCGTCGGTGACGATCCGCTGGACCGAGCCGCTCCGGGAATCGGCGCTCAGACGTACCACGCTCACCTGGTTCAGCGGGCCTTCGACGACGTACAACAAGTGATCGACCAGGAGCAGGCCATCGCCGAGGACGGGCTGGCCGCCCAGGTCGATAGCCTCGGTATCACCGGTGCGCGGGTCGATGAGGTACAGCGCATTGTCATTCATGTTTACCGTGATCAGGTGCTCTCCGCCGGGCGTGGCTACGATACCGTTGGCGTTGCCAATGGGTGAGTCCTTGGAGAAAGCGAAATCGCCGGTCAGCGGGATGGTGTCCACGGCACCGGGAACGTCGAGTGAAAGCCGATAGATCAGTGGCTGAAACGAGTCGGTGAAGTAAGCGACGTCGCCCACGAGGACGACGTCGTTCACCAGCGTCGTGTCGGCGGGATCGCGCAGCGGATAGGCAGCGAGCTGAGCCCCGGAGCTGGCATCGAAAAGGAACGCCTGTCCAGTGTAGCCACCGGCGGCGACCAGCAGGTTGCGAGCGGCGTCGTATTTGAGGCCGACGATCTCGCGGCCGGCCACGGCGGGCACCACCAGGTCACCGTTTCCGGAGCGGGCATCACCGCGATAGATAGCGCCGGTCGCGAGGGAGCCGACAAAGAAGGTGGTGCCAGGACCGAACGTGATGCCTTCCGGCCAGAACCCGTCGGGCAGCGGCAGGACATCGGGGAAGGCCGGCACGACGGCTGCGGCAGGGGGATCGGTCGCCTGCTGGGCGTCGCAGGCCGGAACGGACAGGGCAACCAGCACGGCAAGTTTGTTGATCGCACGCATTTGCGTTTCTCCGGGAATCGGGTAGCTGGCATCGGGGTCGGCTTCCGTTAGCTTTGGGACACGGCAGCGACCGTTCACGCCAGCTAACGCGCAAAACCTCCGCAAATCCTGACATCGATCGAAATGACGGCTGCGCAGCAGGAACTCATCACGCGATTGCTCGGTGAAATGCGTGCGGGCTCGAGCGATGCCTTCGAGCGCCTGTGGCCGCTGGTCTATGCGGATCTCGAGCGTATTGCGCATCGCCAGCTCGGACTGGAGCCGGCCGGACACACGCTTTCGACGAACGCACTGGTGCACGAGGCGTATGTGCGGTTGGTGGATCAGACGCGTGTGCAATGGGCGGATCGTGCGCACTTCTTCTCGGTGGCCGCGCACGTCATGCGGCGCGTGCTGGTGGACTATGCGCGCCGGCATCGCGCCGCCCGCCGGGGTGGCGGGCAGCGCAGCGCCATCAGTCTGGAGCTGCTGGAATCCATGAACGACGGCAGCATTGCGGTAGGCGAGCGCGCGGACGTGCTGCTGGCGCTGGATGATGCGCTCCAACGTCTGGCCACGCTCGATGCGCGGCAGGCCCGCGTAATCGAATGTCGTTTCTTTGCGGGGCTGACGGAGCTGGAAACCGCGGAAGCGCTGGGCGTCACGACGCGCACCGTGGCACGTGACTGGGTGAAGGCGCGCGGCTGGCTTTACCAGGAGCTGGCGGCCGATGCCGTCTGACCGCGAGCGGTGGGGCGAGGTCCAGCGTCTCGTTGATGACGCGCTCGATCTCCCGGTCGAGCAGCGCATGGCATTTCTCGAGCGGGCGTGTGCGGACGATCCCCAGCTGCGCGCCGAGACGGCGCGCTTGCTGCGTGCCTGCGAGCATGTATCCCAGCCCGGACGTTTCCTGGATAATTCTGCGGTAACATTCGCGGCTCCTTTGATTGTCGAGCAGCCGGCCGACGCCGCAGTAAGCAGTTTTGCGGAAGTGATCGCGGCGGCATCAGCCGACCGATTCGAGATTCTGCGCGAGCTGGGGCGGGGCGGTATGGCTACCGTCTACCTCGCGCATGACCGGCGTCACGACCGGCGCGTGGCCGTGAAAGCCCTGGAACAGCATCTCGGGAGCGCGGGTGTCGATCGCTTCCTGCGCGAGATTCGAACGACCGCCCGTTTGACCCATCCGCACCTGTTGGGACTCCACGATTCCGGCGAGGCGCGCGGCCAGCTGTACTACGTCATGCCATATGTGGAAGGCGAAACGCTGCGCGCGCGCCTCGAGCGCGAGGGCCGGCTGCCGGTGCCCGTGGCGGTGCGGCTGCTGCGCGACGTAGCGGATGCATTGGCTTACGCGCACAAGCACGGTGTCGTTCATCGCGATCTCAAACCGGAAAACATTCTGCTGGCGGATGGCCACGCCATTGTCGCCGACTTTGGCGTAGCCAAAGCGCTGGCGGCTGCGGCACACGAGCGCGACGATGATGAAGTCCAGTCGCAGCGTGGCTACCGAAGCGATGCCCTCACATTGGCGAGTGGCGTCATCGGAACGCCCGCCTACATGGCTCCGGAGCAAAGCGACGCGCGGACCGTTGTCGATCATCGCGCCGACCTTTACGCGTTCGGGGTGATCGCCTACGAGATGCTGGCGGGCCAGCGGCCCTACCATGATGCTATCGGTACGCAACGGCCGGCGCCGCCGTCCGTACAAAGCGCCGCGCCCGGCGTGCCGGACGCGCTTGCTGCCCTGGTGTCGCGGCTGCTGGCGAATGATCCGGCAGCGCGGCCGGCATCGGCCGCTGAGGTGCTGCGTGTGCTCGAGCAGCTGCTGGCGAGCTCGGGACAGCCGCCACGCTGGCGACGGCTCTCGCCGCGCGCCCGCCCGTGGGCCGTGCTTGCAGCGTTGGCACTCGTAGCGATCGCCGGCTACGCGATCACTGCGCGTAACGCCCCTCGCGATGGCCGGGCATCGACCATGCTCGCCGCGGCCGCGCCGGCA
>CBJLQC010000227.1:0-5075 GCA_966424955.1 uncultured bacterium
GGCCCGATCGCCGAGTCCAGCATGGCCGCGGTACAGACCTGCACCGTGCCGCAGCCCAGCAGGAAGTAGTTGAGCGCCTGCCGGAAATCGGTGACGCCGCCAATCCCGGAGAATGCGTTGTTCGGAAATGCGCGTGTCATGGAAGCCATCTTGGCGAGCGACATGGGCAGGATCGCGGGACCACCCATGCCGCCACTGGATACCAGGCCATCGACATTGATCTCGAATTCGAGCGTCTCCGGATCGACCGGCGGCAGCGCGGGGAAGGTGTTGGACGAGACGATCGCATCGGCACCGCCACGGAAACACGCCGCCGCTTCCAGCACGATGTCGGTGGTGGAGGGCGTCAGCTTGCACCACACCGGCACGCGCGCCACTTCCTTGACGGCTTCCGTCACGGTCGAGCAGAGCCCCTCATCCTTGCCGATGTTGGAGCCCATGTCTTTGCGGTCCATGTGCGGGCAGGAGAAATTCAGCTCGAGCGCATCGGCGCCCGCGTCCTGGCAGCCGCGCGCGAGCTGCTGCCATGCATCGTACTCCTTGTCGCTGCCCGAGCCCGCCATGATGGAAGCCACCACGACCTTGTGCGGGTAATCCGCCTTGACGCGCGCGATCACAGGCGCCCACCAGTCGAGCGGCTTGTCCGAGATCAACTCCCAGTTCCACGACGAGTGCAACGCGGCGCCGGCGCGCTTCTTCATGGAGATCTCGTTGGTATCCGGCGTGGTGCGCAGAAACTTGGTACGCGCGCCGTACACGTTGACGACGGGATGCAGGCCGATGGTCTTGACGACGACGCCGCCCCAACCGGCGTCGAATGCGCGTCGAATGTTGTTTTCGGATTCCGTGGGCGGCGCCGAGGAAAGCAGGAACGGGTTCTCGAACTTGATGCCTGTAAAGACGACCGATGTGTCCGACATACTTACCTCTTAACCTGTTAAGTCAGCTCATCCAGTTGACGGCAGCCTCTTTGTTCCATTTCGTCGTGGTCTTCTTCGCCTGCGTCCAGAATTCGATCGAGCCGCGCCCCGTCAGATCGCCCGCGCCGAACTTCGATTCGTTCCAGCCGCCGAAGGAGAAGGGCTCACGCGGCACCGGCACACCGACATTCACGCCCACCATGCCCGCCGACGCGTGCTCGGTGACGTAACGCGCCATGCCGCCGCTTTCCGTGAACACGGATGCTGCGTTGCCGTACGGGGAGGCGTTCTCGATGCGCAGCGCGCTGTCTACATCGGGTGCGCGGATAATGACCAGCACCGGTCCAAAGACTTCTTCCTGCGCGATGCGCATCTCGGGCCGGACATGATCAATGATGGTAGGGCCGATGTAATAGCCCTGCTCCCGGCCCGGGACGATGGCGTTGCGACCGTCCACCAGGACGCGGGCGCCCTCCGCTTCCGCCTCGTCGATATAGCGGGTGATGCGATCCCGCGCGCCGCGCGAAATCACGGGCCCGATGTCTTTCCCCGGTACCAGCGCCGACGCGAGCTGCACCATGCGGGCGATGATGCGGTCGGTGTCCGACACGGCGACCATCACCGAAGCGGCCATGCAGCGCTGTCCGGCACACCCGGACATGGAGGCCACGATGTTACCCGAAGCCAGCTCCTCATCCGCGTCCGGCAGCACGATCAGATGGTTCTTGGCGCCGCCCAGACACAGCGCGCGCTTCAGGTGGGAGGTCGCGCGGCGGTATACCACCTTGGCCACTGCCGTCGAGCCGACAAATGTGACCGCGGCGATGCCCGGGTGATCGCACACCGCCTCGACTGCCTCGCGGCCACCATGCACGACGTTGAGCACCCCATCCGGCAGACCCGCCTCTTTCAGCAGCTCCGCGATGCGGTTGGCGCTCAGCGGCACCTGCTCCGATGGCTTGAGCACCATCGTGTTGCCCAGTGCGAGGGCGTTCGGGATCGTCCAGTTGGGCACCATGTTGGGGAAATTGAAGGGCGTGATGCACGCGACGACGCCCACCGGATAGCGCTCGATACGGCATTCCACGCCCTTGCTGACCTCCAGTACCTCGCCCGCGGTGATCTGCGGCAGCGAGCATGCGAACTCGGTCAGCTCGATGGATTTCAGCACCTCCGCGGTCGCTTCGCTTTCGACCTTGCCGTTTTCTTCGCTCACCAGCGCCGACAGCTCGGGCAGGTGCTGCTCGAGCAGCTGCCGGTAGCGGAAGAAAATCTGCACGCGTTCCTTGATCGGTGTGCCGGCCCAGCCGGGCAGCGCACGCTGCGCGGCGCGCACGGCCGCATCCACGGCGGCCACGCCGGAAAGTGGGACGCGCGCGATGACTTCACCGTGCCTGGGATCGTAAACGTCGAGCACCGCGGCGGCGTCCGGGTAGCTTGCCTGCCCGTCTATGAGGTTACCGACCTGCGGGTATTTCAATGCTGGAGCGACGGCTGTGGACATCGAGGCCTGCGTGCTGGAGGTGATCCCGGTGCGTGGCGCCGCCCGGGAGACTTAGCTACATTTTACACACTGTGACGTTGCAGCCCAAGCTTTTTACAACCCTTCAGGATTACGACGCACGCCAGCTACGCTCTGACGTGCTGGCCGGCATCATTGTCGGCATCGTGGCGGTCCCGCTGGCCATTGCCTTCGCGATCGCGAGCGGCGTGGCTCCCCAGTACGGTCTCTACACTGCCATCATCGGCGGGTTCATCGTTTCGGCGTTCGGCGGCTCGCGCGTGCAAATCGCGGGTCCCACCGGCGCGTTCGTGGTGGTCGTGTACGGCGTCCTGCAGCAGCACGGCCCCCAGGGGTTGCTGGTCGCGACCATGATGGCGGGCGTCATCCTCGTGGCGCTCGGCATTGGCCGGCTGGGCGGCGCCATCAAGTTCGTGCCCCACCCGGTCGTGACCGGCTTTACCGCGGGCATCGCCATCATCATCGCCACCAGCCAAATCCCGGATCTGTTCGGCCTGCGCATGGAGGATGTGCCCGCCGACTTCATCGAAAAGTGGGCAGCGTACTCGGCGCACTGGTCGACGTTCAACCTGGATGCGGTGCTGCTTTCGGCCATCTCGCTGGTCATCATCACGGCCTGGCCGCGCCTCAGTCACCGCATACCCTCGCCCTTCGTGGCGCTGATCGTCGGCACGGTGCTGGTGCCCATCCTCGGGCTCGAGGTCGAGACGATCGGCTCCCGCTTCGGCCAGTTGAGCGGCGCACTGCCCAGGCCCGCGCTCCCCAGCTTCGGCAGTGTCGAGATCAACGACCTCATCTCGCCGGCGGTTACCATCGCATTGCTCGGCGCCATTGAGTCGCTGCTCAGCGCGGTCGTCGCGGACGGCATGATCGGTACGCGCCACCGCTCGGACATCGAGCTGGTCGCCCAGGGCGCTGCCAACATTGTCACGCCGTTCTTCGGCGGCATCCCGGTCACCGGAGCGATCGCGCGCACCGCCACCAACATCAAGAACGGCGGACGAACACCCGTCGCCGGCATCGTCCACGCCGTCACGCTGTTGCTCATCACGCTCTTCTTCGGCCACTGGGTGGCGCGGATTCCACTGGCCGTGCTGGCCGCGATCCTGTTGGTCGTGGCCTACCACATGAGCGAGTGGCGTACTTTCAAGGCCGAGTTCAGCGCGCCCAAGTCGGACCTGATCGTCCTCCTCACCACGTTCACGCTCACCATCGTCTTCGATCTGACCGTCGCCGTGCAGGTCGGCATGGTGCTGGCCGCGTTCCTGTTCATGAAACGGATGTCGGAGGTCACGAACGTTCAGGCGGTCACGCGCGAGTTCACGGATCCGCAGGGGCGGGGCGGCAACGTGCGCAGCCGCGTGCCGAAAGGCGTCGAGATCTACGAGATCAACGGACCGTTCTTCTTCGGCGCCGCCGAGCACTTCAAGGAACAAGTCAACACCGTCGCGTCCAAGCCCAAGGTGCTGATCATCCTCATGCGCAACGTGCCGGCCATCGATTCGACCGGCATGCACGCGCTCAAGCAGCTGGCGCGCCGGGTGCGCAAGGACGGCACCCGCATTCTCATCGCGGAAGTGCACGCCCAGCCGATGATTGCCCTGGGCAATTCCTATCTGCTGGATGAAATCGGTGAAGAAAACCTCTACGGCAGCGTGGAGGACGCGCTCGCCGAGGCAGGCAGGATCGTAAGCGAGCGCAAACCGTCTGCCCACGCGCCCAGCGGAACCTAGCACGGCGTAGTTCGCCGCATGTGAAAAGCGCGCACTTCCTTTCAGCATTCTCCTTATGGCGTACGCGTGCGGGATAGCGATCTTGCATTGTTGTGCCATTCACCTGGTGGAGGCCACAATGAAAAAGAAACTGTTATTGCTACTCTGCCTCGCGTTACTGCTCGCGTTGTTCGCGTCGTCGGCAACCGCGCAAAAGGTTTCGTTCGGAGTGAAGGGCGGCATCAACTACGCCACCCTGACCGACCTGCCGTCCGAAGCAGAGCCCAACATCTTCTTTGTCGGGGGCGGTTTCCTCGTGGCGCGCCTGACGAACAACCTCTCCTTGATGCCGGAGTTGCTGTATTCGGGGAAGGGCTTCGACGTCAGCCGCTCGGGCGGGGAATATCTCAGCCTTGCCTACCTGGAGGTGCCTCTGCTGCTGCGGCTATCGCCGAACGTCGCCGGCCGCAGCATGGTGCCCTTCGGCATGATCGGACCGTCGATGGCAGTGCGGGTAGCCTGCACTTCGTATGAAGGCGATGTCAGTGCGGACTGCAGCGACGTGTTGCAAGGTCAGCCGGATTTCAACGACATCGACTACGGCTTGACCGCCGGCATTGGATCGGACTTTTACCTCGAGCGCGGCGGCGCGTTCTCCATTGATGCGCGTTACACATACGGTCTGGCCAAGGTGTGGGATCCTGCGGATTGGCATCACAGCGTTTTCTCGATCATGGTCGGCTACCGTTTCGGCGCAGCCAGCGAGCAGTTGGCGCTGAAGCGGTAATTCATTCGTAGCGCTGCGGGAGGATACGCCTCGGCGTTAAACCGGGGCGTATTCGCAGACTACTTGGGGAGCGCCTCGCTGGCATCATGCCAGGCTGCCAGCGCGTTCAGCAAGCGCGTTTCTGCACTCGCCAA
>CBJLQC010000228.1:0-5075 GCA_966424955.1 uncultured bacterium
TCTGGAGGATGGCCGACTGACCGATTCACAGGGACCCACCGTCGATTTCCGCAATACCGTGATCATCATGACTTCGAACATCGGGAGCCCATACATCCTGGAGCACACCGCCGACGCCGACTGGAACCAGGTCGAGAAAGTCGTGTTAGAAGAACTGCGCCGGCACTTCCGGCCGGAATTCCTGAACCGTATCGACGATGTCGTCGTGTTCCGGCCCTTAGGCCGCGTCGAACTCCGTCACATTGTCGAGCTGCAGCTGGAGCGGGTGCGACGGTGGCTCGAGGACAAGCGCATCTTCATCGAGTTCACCACCGCGGCGGAGGATCTCATTGCCGAGGAAGGCTACGATCCGTCTTTTGGCGCCCGCCCGCTGAAGCGCGCGATCCAGCGGCTGGTGCAGAATCCCCTCGCCATGAAGGTGCTGGAAGGGGAATTCGAAGAGGGCAGCGTCATCGTGGTGGACCGCGAGGACGATCATCTGGCTTTCAGGAAAAAGGCAGCGCAGGTATCTTGATATCATGAAAACTTCCATGATCACGCTGATGCTGGCGGCGCTCACGGTGGCCGGGTGCGTCAAGGAACAAGTCGTCGTGCCCACGCGGACCAGCTCGGGTGTCGGCCCCGCGCTCGTCATCGAGCAATTCATGCGCGCGGTGAACTCGGAGCCGAAGGACCTGGTCACCATGGGCCGGCTCTTCGGCACGAAGGACGGCCCGATCGGCGAGCGCGATCCACGGCCGCAGGTCGAGCAGCGCATGTTCGCGATTGCGACCGTGCTGCATCACGATGACTACGAGGTGGTCCGCGAGCAGCAGGTGCCGGGCCGCACGAGTGAGGCTACACAACTGATGGTGCGCGTCAAAGCGGGTGAGCGCAGCAGCACCGTCCCCTTCACGATGGTGCGCTACAAGGATGGCGGGTGGCTGATCGAGCAGATCGGCCTCGACGCGATCACGAACCAGCGGTAGGATAGCGGCGGACCAGGCGCTCGGGAGGAACGCCCAGCGCATGTAGCAGCCGCAGCTTCCAGTGCAGCAGGATGACGCGCAACGTTCCCGCGTTGCGCCACAAGCGCGCCGATGTCGTCACACGAGCGGAAACGATCCGTGTGCGACCGGCGCGCTTCAGTTTATTCCAGAGCCGGACATCCTCGAACAGCTCGACGCGCGGCACGCCACCCAGAGACAGCAGCACATCGCGGCGCGCGAAAATCGCCTGGTCACCGGTAGCACTGTGCAGGATGCGGCTGCGCAGATTGATCGCGCGCGCCAGCCACCCCAGGCGTCGATCGTCGAGTCGTAGCAGGAACGCGCCGCCTACCGCTCCCTGCAGGGCGCGCAGGATCTGCTTTCGTGCGTCGGCCGGCAGCAGGGTATCCGCATGCAGCAAAATGCAGATGTCGCCGCGCGCTTCCCGCAGCGCCGCGTCGAGCTGCCTTCCGCGGCCGCGCGCGCACTCGATGACGCGCGCACCGGCCGCCCGCGCCAGGGCGCCCGTGCCATCCGTACTTTCGCCATCCGCGACGATGTACTCCGTATCCTCGTTGCCCAGGGCGGCGCGCGCCTGTGCGATGGCCTGCCCAATTCTGGACGCCTCGTTGAGAGCGGGGATTAAAACCGAGAAGCGAGGTGTCATCCCTCGACCAGCTCGACCAGGACGCCCTGCGTGCTGTGTGGGTGCAGAAAGGCGACGCGGTGGCCGCCGGCACCCGGGCGAGGCCGCTCATCGATCAGGCGGATCCCGGCTTCCTTGAATCGTGCTAGCGCGGCTTCGATATCGGGTACGCGAAAGGCTATGTGGTGGAGCCCGGCGCCGCGCTTATCCAGAAATTTCTGAACGGTCGAATCCATACCGGCGGGCTGGAGCAGCTCGATGCGTCCTGGCGCGGTGCCGAGAAACGCGACATCGACTTGCTGCGCCGCCACCCGCTCGATCCGGGAACCGGTGGCGCCCGTCAGGAGTTCGAATACGGGCAGCGCGGCGCTGATCGAGGGCACCGCGATCGCTACATGATCGAGTGGGAGTTCCATGGAGGTCAGGTCGTGAACCGCGCGTGCGGCCGCCAGCCGCACGTGTATATTCACGCTCGCTTTCAGGGCAGAATTTTTGCAACCTTCGAGCTTCGAAGGTAACATGGGGTGGGCGCCCGGCGCAGCCTTGGCTGACGCCGCCGCGCGCAGAACCCCGGGTCGCGAGGAGAATGAAATGGCCGAGAACGGCAAGACGGTGGTAGTTACGGATGGCAACTTCAGCAACGAGATTGAGCAGTACGAGGGGCTGGCGCTGGTCGATTTCTGGGCGGCCTGGTGTGGCCCGTGCCGCATGGTGGCGCCCGTCGTGGAGCAGCTCGCCGGCGAGTACGAAGGCAAGCTCAAGGTCGGCAAGCTCGATGTCGACGCGAACCAGCAAACGTCGATTCGTTTCAATATTCGGTCGATCCCCAGCATCCTGATCTTCAAGGACGGCAAGCTGGTGGATACGGTCGTCGGTGCGGTGCCGAAGGCATTCCTCGAGAGGAAGATCCAGGAGCATATCGCGGCGTAGCCGCCTGCGGCGGCGACGCCGCGCGGGCGACGGGCTACGGGCAAGGGCAGGGGCGCGGATGGCGTCCCTGCCTTTTTGTTTTTCCGGGGCGCTGGGGCTGGGGCTCGTCCGCGGGATCGGGATCGGTCTGAGGACAGTTGTACCACGCGCCCGATCCCGAGGACGAGCTCCGACTCCGATGCCGAGCCCGATCCCGAGGACGAGCCCCAGCCCGACTCCGATCCCGTGCCCAGGCCCGCAGCCCCCACCCGAAAAGCCAGCGACCGGTACTACATTACGACATGCCGAAGTTCTATATTGTGAGCACACCCATCGGCAATTTGTCCGACATGACGTACCGCGCGGTGGAAACGCTGCGCAGCGTCACCCGAATCCTCGCGGAAGACACACGCCGCACCGGGATTCTGCTCAAACACTACGGTATCCCCACGCCGATGATTTCGGCGCACGAGCACAACGAAGCCGCGCGCGCGGCCCACATCGTCTCCTGGCTCGAGGCAGGAGAAGATCTCGCGCTCGTCTCCGATGCAGGGACACCGCTCATGTCGGACCCGGGCGCGCGGCTGGTGCAGTCGGTGATTGCCGCCGGTTACGATGTGGTGCCGATACCCGGTCCCTCGGCACTGCTGGCTGCGCTGGTGGCCGCGGGTATCGAGCCGGAGCCGTTCACCTTTTTCGGGTTTCTGCCTCGATCCGGAAAGGTGCGCAAGGAGCGGCTCGCGCAACTGGGACCAATGGCGCACACCGCGGTTTTGTATGAGGCGCCGGGACGAGTGGAGCGTCTTCTGAAGGATCTGCTCGAAAGTTGCGGAGCTGAGCGGCGCGCCGTGGTGGCCCGGGAGTTGACCAAGATCCACGAAACGTTCGTGCGCGGAACCTTGCGGGAGCTTGTTTCCTACTACGAGGACCAGCCCGTCAGAGGTGAAGTCGTGGTAGTCCTGGCCGGAGCCGAGGCGGCTGCGCCAAAGCATGCCGAGGCGGCGGCTGCGGAGGTGGCGAAACAGTTGCTGCAGGCCGGCGGCTCTGCCCGCGATGTCGCCCAGGAAATCGCGGCGCGGTTTCAACTGTCGCGTAACGTCGCCTACGACATCGCGCAGAGATCGCAGAGCTTGAACGAGGAGGGCGCCGAGTGAGATTTCGCTCGCTGATCGTCGTAGCTGCCGCAGCCGGCACGTTGGGCGCGGCACCAGCGCCCGAGCTGACCATTGCGCAGGTGCAGTACGGCGGTGGTGGCGATTGGTACGCGAACCCGTCCGGCCTGCCCAACCTGTTGCGCGAGATCCGCGCGCGGACCGGGCTGCGTATCGCCGAGCGGCCGCTGCAACTGAAGATCACCGATCCGAACCTTTGGAACGTCCCGTTCATCTACATCACGGGACACGGCAACATCCGCTTCACCGAAGAGGAAGTGCAGATCCTGCGCCGATATCTCACGTCGGGCGGGTTCCTGCATGCGGATGACAACTACGGCCTCGACGAAAGTTTCCGGCGCGAGCTGAAGCGTATTTTCCCGGAGCAGGAGCTGGTGGAGCTACCGGCAACGCATCCGGTTTATCATGTGATGTACGATTTTCCAAATGGCCTGCCCAAGATCCATCTTCATGATGGCAAGCGCGCGCAGGGATTCGGCCTCATTCATGAAGGGCGTGTTGTGGTCTTTTACAGCTTCGAGTCCGACCTGGGGAACGGCTGGGAAGATGCCGGTCGCTACAAGGATTCGCCGCAAGCGCGCGAGTCCGCATTCCGCATGGGCGTAAATCTGTTCCTGTACGCCATGTCGCAGGTGACGTCATGAGTCCTGTACCCAGCCTGTTCACGATCATTGCCGGCGCCCGCCGTTCCGTGCGCCGCGATGCCATCATCGCTATCGCGGCCGGCGTGCTGGCCATCCTGCCGGCGTCCCTGCTCATCGCCTGGCTGATCGGCGCGCCCCGCGGCGCGAGCCGCCTGCCGTTGTTCATTGACGTGGCCGCCCTCGGATTGGCCGTCGCCATCGCGTTCTTCGCGACGCGTCGGTGGCTGCGGCGCATCGATGATCGGCGTATTGCGGCAGCGGCCGAGTCGCGTCTCGGTTTTGCCGAGGGCGAGCTGCAAAGCGTCATCGAAATGCGGCAGGATGTGCCGGCGGGCACCTCGAAGGCGCTCTGGCTGCGCACTGAGCGCCGCCTGGCGGACCAGCTTGCGCGCCAGCCGGTCGCGCAGCTCGCCGGTGCAATGGGCAGCAGCGCGCGGCGGCGCCGCCACCATTTCGTGGCGGCAGGCAGCGCGCTGCTGGTCGCGACGGCCGCGCTCGCGTTCGCGACGCCCGAGCGCTCGCGCGCCGCGTGGTCGCCTTTGCTCAAGCCCGTGCGCACCATGCAGGGACCTGCACTGCCGCAGCTGGAAGTGCGGCCGGGCAACACCGGCGTCTCGCGCGGCAACGACATCGATGTGCAGATCACGGCCGCCTGGCGCGATGCGGTCGTCCTCTATTACCGGCAGCAGGGTGACGTGCTGCACGGAGAAACGCTGGCGGTGATCGACGGCGGGAC
>CBJLQC010000229.1:0-5075 GCA_966424955.1 uncultured bacterium
AGACGAACCCGTTCGGCGAGCCGGCCGATGTCAGCGAAGTGCGCGTGCAGGTGGAAGCGCAGGCCATGGGGTGGAGCGGGCGCACGCAGGTGGTGCTGCCGGTCGGCGATTTCCGGCAGCGGCTGGCCGTCGAGACGACGCTGGTGGACCGGCGCGGCGCGCAGCGCAAAGTGCGGAAGCGCGCAGACCCGGAGCAGCGTCGCGCTGATGGCACCGGGCAGCAGGCCATGAGAGAACGAACACAGATCTTTCGCGCGACTTCCTACTGAGCAAGCCCATGGAACCGTTTCGAGCGCTCGCTGCTGATCAGCCGCTGGTGGTGCTCTGGGAATCGCGCTGGAGCGGCCTGGAGTCGAGCAACGGCTTCGAGCATCTGCTGGCGCAGCCCGGTTATGCCAATGGCGTGATCGTCGGTTTCGACGATGCACGCCGCCCGTTCCGCATCCAGTACGAGATCGAGTGGGATGAGAACTGGTGCACGCGCGAAGTCGAGATCGACATCGTGGCTGCCGGGGCCGCCCACAGTTTTCATCTATCGGTCGACGAGCACGCGCGCTGGTTCGATGGCGAAGGCCGCGAAATCGACCGGCTGGCCGGCTGCCGCGACGTCGACATCTGGCCGACGCCGTTCACGAACACGCTGCCGATTCGCCGGTTGCAGCTGGGTGCGGACGAGCGGGCGGAGATCGACGTCGCCTACATCAATGCGATGGCCGGCGAGCTGACTGGAAGACGGCAGGCCTATACCGCGCTGCCCAACGGCGATTATCGCTACGAGTCGCTGGAAAGCGGGTTCACGGCTGAGCTGGTCGTGGACGAGTACGGGCTCGTGATCGAGTATCCCGGCATCTTCGCGCGGCGTGGCACGAAGTAATTGGTCTCGAGCGGGGTAACCCATATCCAGGCACGTCTGCTCCTTTCATCGCAGAGGAGGGCGCCAGGCCAACGCGTCTGGCTGGCGAGAGCGCTTCGGGACGACCAACATGATGACGATTTTTAATTACCAACACTTACGTCTGGATCTGCGATCAGCAGGTCGTAAGTCCGAAGCGTGATGGCAACGACCTCCTCTGCGATGAACGCAGCAGAAGCGTCCGGATATGGTTACCCTGCTCGAAAGCAATCCAACAGGAAACTCTCAGACATGAAAGTAAATTTGAACGAGAAGCTGGCGCGGTTCAGCGAGCACTGGAGCCCGAAGCTGGTGGCGCAGGTCAACGACATGGACATCAAGCTGGTCAAGATCCGGGGCGAGTTCGTGTGGCACCATCATGATGGGGAGGACGAGCTGTTCCTGGTTCTCGAGGGGCGGCTGCTCATGCAGTTCCGCGATCGGGAAGAGTGGATCGAGCCGGGCGAGTTCATCGTCGTGCCGCGCGGGGTCGAGCATCGCCCGGTGGCGCCGCAGGAAGCGCATATCATGCTGATCGAGCCGCGCGGCACGCTCAACACCGGCAACGTGGTGAACGAGCGCACGGTACAGGTCGTTCCGCAGATCTAGCGGCGATGAAGTACCCGCAGCTCGCGCGCGCGCTCGGGCGCTGGTATCCGGACAACTGGGACGCACACGGCGCACGGTCCGACGACGTATTGCAGCGCGCGCTCCAGGCCACGAGCAGTGCCGAGCTGCGCAGCATCCGGCGCGAGCTGGATGAGCTGCGCGCGAGCGGCATCTGCGAGCCGCAGCTCAGTGACGTGGTCCGCTACGAGATGGACTGCTACGTCGCGCCGGAGCGTGAGGGGCTGGACATGTCCGGGTGGCTGGAGCGCGTGAGTGATGCGGTGCGCCGCCAGGTGCAAGCGCTCGACGCCGCTCCCATCGACGAGCTGTTCCAGCAGGCCGTGGACGCATTGGACCGCGGGGATGAGTCCGCGCTCCGGCAGCTCCTCGCCCAGCATCCGCGCCTCGCGCGCGAGCGGCTGCACGCGCCGGGTACGTGGCTGCGCGAGCAGGTCGGCAATGCGCTCGACGGTTTCTTTCGCGCGCCTTATCTGCTGTGGTTCGTGGCGGAGGATCCGCCGCGGCGCGGCCGGCTGCCATCCAACATTGCGGAATTGGCGCAGCTCATTGTGGCTGCGGCGCGCCGGGGCGGTGCTGTGCAGGAACAGGTCGATTACGCGCTGCGGCTCGTGTCCTGGTCGTGGATTGCGCGCGACAGCGGTGTGCAGATCCCCCTGATCGATGTGCTGCTCGCGGCCGGCGCGACGCCGCACGGCAATCCCGACAACGCGCTCGTCAACGGCAATATTGCAGCGGCCGAACACCTGGTGCAGCGTGGCGCCGAGGTCACGCTGGGCACGGCCGCCTGCCTCGAGCGCTGGGACGACGTCGCGCGGCTGGCCCCGCATTCAGCGCCGCCGGTCCTGCAGTTCGCGCTGGTACTGGCCGCGCTCAATGGCCGCGCGGAAGCAGTAGCCCGGCTTCTCGGTCATGGCGCGGACCAGCACGAGCCGAGCGGTGAGCTGTACGCGCACGGCACGCCGCTGCATCACGCAGTCTGCTCCGGCTCGCTCGAGACGGTGGACGTCCTGCTGGCCGCAGGCGCTTCACTCGATGCGCAGGACAGCATCCATCACGGCACGCCGATCGGCTGGGCCGAGTATTACGCGGAGCAGCACGCCGGCAGTGAACGAGGGACCCGTTACGCAGAGATCGCCGCGCACCTGAAGGAACGAAAAAGCACGAAATGAAATGTAGAAACCCCGCGCCCAATTCCTCAAAACAAAAAATGAGTTGTTTCGGACGATGACATTACTCGCGCGCGAGCATCTTCGCGTGCTTCGCGTCTTCGCGGTGAATGAAATCCGTTCTTCGTGTTCTTCGTGTCTTCGTGGTAAAATCAAGCCTGGATGGAAGAACATGTCCGGATGGCTGGACCGCGTGAGCGATGCAGGGTTTTTCGTTGCGGGTCTGCGGGCGGGTTCGCCGGCGCTGGCGCGGATCGCTGGTCGCGCGTCGCGGGAAACGAAGCGCGCCGCGGGTCGCGGTTAGAATCGCTTGTCAAGCTTCTTGATCATATTCGTCAGCATTCCAATGATGTGGTCAGGGAGATCGTCAGCGACTACGATGTCGTTTTCGCTCTCTTCAGATTTGATTTCGACAAGTAGTTTCTCGCGATCCATGCACGGAAACTGGATTGGCTGAAGGGGCGTACGAATAGCACTTTGCCACGACCCCCCGCGACCCCCCGCGACCCGCCTCCCGCTTTTTTCCCCGCCGCCCGCCTCCAGCGCTCCGCGCCAGCGCCGGCGAACCCGCTCCTTCCCTTCAAACCCGGACGAGAGGGTGCCTACAGCAGCTCCCGCCGTTCCTGGTAGCTTCGAAGCCCGGCAATGCGTTCGACTTCGGTCACGGAGGGTGCCGTCACACGGAATCTTTCGGATCGCGCACGGGGCGGCGCAAGCCTTGGAGAAGTGCGGCGATAAGGATATTTTTTCTCGGCATGACTGAAGCTACCTCCACCACTTCGAGCGCGGGCGCCGAGCCGCTGGTCGTACCGCCACCGCCGCCGAAGCAGCACAAGTACAATCGCGCCATCGTCGAAGGCCCCCTGCTACCCGCCGTGTGGCACATCGCCTGGCCGACCATGGTGCAGAACATGATTGGTGGCTTGCAGGGCATGATCGACCACGCGATGGTCGGGCATTACGTGGGTTACCGCGGCAACGCGGCGATCGGCGTGAGCTGGCAGATCTTCCTGGTCGTCATCGTATTCATCAGCTCGCTGTTCACGGGCATGAGCGTGCTGGTCGCGCGCTTTGCGGGTGCCGGCGATGATGACAAGGTGGATCGCACCATCTACCAGGCGTTCATCACGGCGGCCGCGCTCTCCATCGGTGTGCTGGCGCCGCTCGGCTTCTTCCTCACGCCCACACTGCTCGACCTGGTCAATGCCGCACCCGAGGTGCAGGCGGAAGCCATGCCGTACCTGCGCATCATGTTCCTGTACAGCTTCGGCATGCTGATCTTCTTCATGCTGGGCGGCGCGCTGCGCTCGGCGGGTGATGCGCGCACGCCGATGCGGCTGGGCGTGACCATGACCGTTTTGAATGTGATCTTCAACGTCGTGCTGATTCGCGGCCTCGGTCCCTTCCCGGCATACGGCACGGCCGGCGCAGCTATGGGCACCGTGCTCGCGGCCGGTATCGTGTCAGCGTATGCGATCTGGCAGCTGCACAAGCGCACGTGGGTGGCCGGTTTCCCGAAGGGCGGACCGTACCGGCCGGACTGGCAGATCATCCGCGCGCTCTTCCGCTTCGGCTTGCCCACCGGCATCCAGGGCATCGCCATGAACATCGGCGGCGTTCTCATGCTTTCGTTCATCGGCTCGCTGGCGGCGAGCGCGGCCGCGCAGGCGGCCTTCGCGGTAGCGTACGGCCAGCTGTTCTCGCTGATCACCTGGACCAGTGTGGGGCTGATGGGCGCGGCCGCGACCGTCGCCGGTCAGAACCTGGGCGCCGGCTCCGCCGAGCGCGCGCGGGAAGGCGTCTTCCTGGCCGCGCGCATCGGCCTGTACTGCGCGATCGGCGTGGGCGTCCTGTTCCTGTTCATCCCGCAGGTGCTGCTGGGTGCCTTCGGGCTGGAGGATCCGTTGCCGGTCGGCATCGGCGTGACGCTGCTGCGTGTGCTGAGCGTGTCCGGCCTGTTCATCACGGTGGCGCTGACGTACACGGGCGGCTTGCAGGGCACGGGCGATACGAAGAGCCCGCTGTACATCTCGATCGTCTCGCAGGTGATCGTGCCGCTCGGCATCTGCTTCGCGGTCCAGCAGCTCGGGCAGCTCGACCCGCTCGACATCTGGCTGGCCATCCTGGCCGGGCACATGACGCGGTGCACGCTCAGCGTGATTCGCTTCAACCAGGGCGAGTGGCGCCACATTGCCGTCGGTTTTACGAGCTGATGCAGCTTTCGCAGAAAACTCCGCAGGACATTCTCCACGAAGTCTTCGGCTACAGCGCGTTCCGCCCCGGCCAGGAAAAGGTCATCGACGCCGTGCTGGCCGGCCGCGACTGCATTGCCGTGATGCCGACCGGCGCCGGCAAGTCGCTGTGCTTCCAGGTGCCGGCGCTGGTGC
>CBJLQC010000230.1:0-5072 GCA_966424955.1 uncultured bacterium
CCATGGGCGGCCAAGGTGGCCGAGTACAGCTCCACCTTGTGGGACGGCGTGGCGAACCCGGTGTCGACGTACTTGCGGTACCGCGTCGTCAGCGGCACCCGGACACCCGCCGGGTTGGCCCGCAGGTCCTCCAGGGGGATGCCGCTCGGTGCCAGCTGGTAGCGGAACGCCGCCTGGATGTGACCGTCCCGGAACTGCGCGGCCGGTGCGGGACGTGCCTCCGTCTCCCCCAGCGCCCAGGCTGCCTGCTTGCGGACACTTGCGTTCGCATCCTTCAATGCGGCACTGAGCGCGGGAACTGCGCTCGCGCTTTCGATCTGGCCAAGTGCCCAGGCTGCCTGCTGCCGGGTTTCGACATCGCGATCTTCGCGGACCACGCGCGCGAGCGCGGGCACCGCCGACTCAGCTTCGATCTGACCCAATGCCCACACGGCCTGCTTGCGCACTTCCGGAGTCGCATCGTTGAGCAGTCCGGTAAGCGGCTCGACGGCGCTCTCGGCTTCGATCTGGCCGAGCGCCCACACCGCCGTGCTGCGGACCTCCGCGTCGCTGTCACGCAGCGCTGTGACCAGTGCCGGCACCGCGGCTTCGGCTTGAATTTGTCCGAGCGCCCACGCTGCCTGGCGCCGCATTTCCACGTCACGGTCCCGCACCAGATCGGTCAGCGCCGGCACGGCCGATTCATCTTCGATCTGACCAGGCGCCCACACCGCCGTGCGGCGTACTTCGCCATCCTGGTCGTTCTTCACGGCATGCACCAATGCCGGCACCGCGCGCGCGTCCTCGATATTGCCCAGCGCCCAGGCCGCCGTCCGGCGCACGCGCGCATCGCTGTCCTCCCGCAATGCCTTGGACAGCGCGGCCACGGCACGCTCATCCCCGAGCTGTCCGAGTGACTGCGCGGCCGATGCCCGTACTTCGGTGTCCGCGTCCGCCAATGCGTTCAACAGCGACTGCATGGCCGCGCCCGAGATCTGCTGCTGCGCCGACTGGTCGCTATACCGCATCACCGAGGTATTCGTCTTGACATCGGTTTCCGTGTAGGTGTACGCCCGCGCGAAGCTCGATTCCTTCATATTCGACGTCGGCTGCTTCGTGCTCGGCGCATCCGCATGCGACTTCCGCGCGGACGTCTCCTCGCCGATGAGGCCGCTGTTCATGACCGTCGCGTTCAACTGCTGCGATGTCAGCCCGGCCAGCGGCAGGACAATCAGCCCGACGACCAGCACCATGCCCGCCACCGCGAGTGGCCGCGGCGCGCTGCGATCGAGATGCGGCTCGAGAATCGCCAGCAGCCGTCCTTCGAACGTCGAACGCTGTGCCATCGGCAGCGCGACGGCCGGCGTGCGCATGCCGCCGATAGTACGGATCAGGTCCAGCAGATGATCGGCATAGACCGATGCGCGCGTTCCCGTCCGCAGCACCAGGTCGTCACAGGCACGCTCGGCTTCGGCGCGCATGCGCGCGGCGGCCTTCCACACCAGCGGATGGAACCAGTAAACCGCGCAGGCCAGCTGCGCGAACATGTGGGCCAGCGCGTCTTTGCGCCGGATGTGCGCCAGCTCGTGCAAAAGCACGACCCGCCGCCGCTCATCGCTCCAGTCCTCCGCGCTCGATGGCAGCATGACCGTCCGGCCCCACGTGATCGGAGTCGCGATGTGCGGACTGCCCAGCAGGTGTACGCTGTCCTTCAGACCAATGGCATGCGCCAGCTCGCGGTTCAGCTCGTGCCAGCCGTCTTCGTAAAGCGGATAGGCGCGCAGCGCGAACCAGCGGACCAGCACAAAGCCGGACAGCAGCCGCAGCATCAGCAGCGCCGCCACCGCCAGCCAGGTCAGTGCGAGCCAGAATACGATGCGCACGATTAGCGTGGGTGCGGCCTCGGATGAAGCCGCACTCTCCACATTCGGAGTGACCGGGACGAGATTCGCCGGCGCGGTCGCACCCTTCGCGTCCAGTTCTTTGGCAGTGTTCTCCTGCGACCTCACAGCCGGCGCGGAAGCGGGCTCCGCCGGTGCCGGCTCGACCGGCACCGCGATCGGTGAGCGAAACGCCGGCAGCACCGCGAGCTGCAGCGGCGACACCGCCTTGACCAGCGGCAGCGCCAACACGGCGAGCAGCGCGAGCTGCCAAACGAGATGCCGCGAGGCAGCGGAGCCGCGTCGCATGGTGATCGCAAGCAGGGAAGCGGCCACCAGGACGAGTGTGCCGCGCAGCGCGGCATCGAACAGCAGGCTTACTCCGGTTCCGGTGAAGGGCGTCATGCTTACCTGCCTTCCTCTTCGGCGCGACGAACCTGCTCGGACAGCTTTTCGAGTTGTGCGTCACTGAGTTTGGTTTCCGGCATCGACAGCAGCGCCATCACGGCCTGCTCGACCGATCCGCCGAAAAACGTGCCGACCAGATGGTGCAGCGCATGCGATTGCGCCTTGTCGCGCGAGACCGTAGGCAGATAGAGATAGCGGGGCCCATCCTGCTTGTGCTTCACGTGCCCTTTTTCCTCGAGCACGCGCAGCGTGGCGCGCACCGCCGAGTAACTGGGCGGATCCGGCATGCGCTCCATTACATCGCCCACCGTAGCTTCGCCCAGCGTGTAGAGCGCGTCCATGATCTGCCGCTCCCGCCGGCTCAGTCCAGGCTTTTCCATATCGGCTCCTGCTAGATTTTTAGCAACCTGCTAGGAAATTAGCAGTCAGCCGGCGCGTGTCAAGACTTTTGATGGCGGGCCCCCGGGACCGGTTGCCCGCTACAATCCCGCGACGCGGCGCTGCTGGGGCGGGAACTCGAGGTGGGAAGTGGTTTGGCCGTTCCCGGAGGCGCGGCGCTTCCGGCGCCGCGTGGCCACGAAATGGATCGCACCACCGAGGCCAAAAGCGGTGCCGAGCGCGAAATGGACATAGCCGAGGGCATCGAGCCAGCTGGCACTGCTGAGCACCTGGAGGGCATAGCCGGTCACGATCATCGGCACGGTGAGGAGCATGCTCCAGGTGCCGGAGCGCCGTCCCTTTTTGAGCCCGGTGCGGAAATGCGGCCAGATATGGCGCATGAAGATCATACCAATGCCGAAGACGAGCACCGGCGCGCTCAGGATGTGCACCTTGAGTATGGCCGGCTGCCAGGGATGGTTGACGACCGCAAATGGATCCGCCGGCTGGAGCAGGTACTCCATGCCGGCGAGCGCGACGCCGGTTGCCGTCATGACGGCAGTGGATCCCCAGACCGTGATCTTCTCAGCTCTGTTCATCGTTTACTGCTCGTGGCAATGACCGCGTGCAGCGCGAGGACGCGCCGCGCTGCGGCGGTGACGGCGTTGGCGGTCAGCGTGGCGCCCGTGATCGGCACGATGCCCCGTCTGACCGAAAGCTCCTGTGATAGACGCTTGTCCTGGAACTGTTCCAGCCATTTGTCGGACGCCTGGTACTCCGGCGGCTCGGCGAAGCGCAGCACCTCGATCCGATCGATCTTCCACTCCGGATCCACGACGATCATCAATACTTCATTGTGCGTGCGTACGCGGTGGCTATCGAAATACGCCGTGCCGGCGACTCTCCCTTTGTCGCTACCGACGTAGTACGTCACCACGCGCTGCTTCACGTCCTTGCTGCCGGCCATCTGCTGTGCGCGCGCCAGCTGGGTGCCGTCCAGGTAGGCGGTGCGCCGCTCGATCGTCAGTGGCGCCGGAAATGCCAGTCGCAGCGCCTGTTCCTGCGTCAGATTCTGCGCGCGCGCGCCGGCTGCGACGCACAGCGTCGCAACCAGCGCGGCAACCACGGAATTCACCCTCATCTCAGAACAGGTATCCCAACGCGATGTTGAACTGGTTCGCGCCGGTGCGCGCCTCGTTCTTGTGCATCTGGTAATCCGCTTTCAGCACGACGCTCGTGATCGGCTTGTACTCCAGCCCCAGCACGGTGACCTCGCGGTCGGTCGCGGGGTTCGCGGTGAACCCGGCCGGCACTTCTTCCTGCGTGTTCAGTTTCTCGAATCGTACGTACGGTGTGAGCTGGTGCGAGGAGCTGGCCAGGCTGAGCACGTCGAAGCCACCCTGCACGTAGAAACCCGTCATCTCTTCACCGACCGAGGCGTTGCCTGTCAGGCTGCGCCGCTGGTTGATCAGCAACGCGTCATCCACTGTCGCGGTGGCGTACAGCGCCCGCAGATCGAGGCCGCCCCCGCGATACTGTGCATGACCTTCGAAGATGCTGGTGCCCGCGTCGATGTCTTCGCCCGTGGTGGTCTGCGCGCCCTGCCCCGAGTTTCCGACGTACACCGAGCCGCCCACCGAGAGACCTCGCAACGCACTGGGCGCGATGTCGGCGCGCGCGACGAATGCCGGATCTTCGATGAATGCCTGCGCGCCCTTCTGCCGGCCGCCGCGCAGCCCGCTCGCGCTGAAGCCGCCCGCGCGCCCCGTCGAGCCGATCGCATCCAGGCCGTTGACCACGTAGGCGCGATAGGACACCGGGCCAATTTCGCCGAATACACCCACGCCGTTTTCCCGCCAGGTACTCGGAATGATGGCGTTCTCCGTGAGCGGGCGGGTCGTGCCCAGGAAGATGGGCGGCTCGTGCAGCTCATTGATCAGCCCCATCGGCACCAGCAGCAGACCGCCCCGCAGACCGAACGCGTCGGAATGCCGGTAGTCGATGTAGGCGAACTCGATGGACGCTTCGCCGCCCTGGCCGGTCGTGCCGTGCTCGAACTCGATCTCCGAGTTGAGCAGCAGCTTGTCCGTGAACTTGTAGCCGACGTACAGGATCAGCCGGAGCGCGTCGATCTGGTCGCGCAGTCCGCTCGCCGTGTCGTCTTCCCGTTCCTCCGCAAAATTCTGATAGAGCACTTCGCCATAGCCACCAAGGGATACGCCCTGCCGCACGCGATACACTTTCGACGCGGCCGGTCCCAGCCCGACCATCGCGGTGTCCGCCTGCACGACCACGTCCGCACCCAGCCGCAGCGCTTCGATCTCCTTCGACAACGCTTCCATTTGCCGCTTCAGCTCATTGATCTGCGCGGTGTCCTGCTGCGCAAAAACGCTCTGCGCGCTCAGCAGCAAAACCGACACGCCCACG
>CBJLQC010000231.1:0-5031 GCA_966424955.1 uncultured bacterium
AGGAGGGTGATGCCGCGCGGCTGCGGTGCGCGGCCGCCGTCTCGGTGCCCTACGACCTGGGCGCGGGCGCCGATTACCTGGACCGCAGCGTCATGGGCCGCTTCTACACGCGCCTCTTCGTCAAGGCGCTCGTGCAAAAGAGCAAAGAGAAATCGGAGCTGATCGCCGAATCGTGCGATTTCGAGAGAGGCTTGCGCGCGACGTCGTTCCGTGAATTCGATGACGCGATCACCGCACCGCTGCACGGCTTCGCGCATGCCGACGACTATTACGAAAGGTCCAGCTCAGCCCAGTTTCTGCCTCGCATCCGCGTGCCCACGCTGCTCATCCATTCGGAGGACGATCCGTTTCTGCCGCGCACTTCCATCCCGTACGCGGCCATGGCCGGCAATCCACTGCTGCACCCGATCATCACCAAGACCGGCGGCCACGTAGGCTTTATCCACGGGTCGCCGATCATGCCGCGATTCTGGGCCGAGCAGACGGCTGCACGGTTTCTGGCCGCGGCACTGGCACCGTCCGCTCTCGCACGATGAAGAAAACACTCGCCAGGATCAGCAGCGCCGCTATCACCGTCATCGTATAAACCCGCTCCCCGGCAATGACCGCCCCGACCAGCACGGCAATCAGCGGGTTCACATAGGCATGACTGGAAACCTTGGCGGCCGACACGTGATGCAGCAGCCACACGTACGCGCTGTAGCCGATCAACGAGCCAAACACCACGAGATACCCGAGCGCGAGCAGTGACGACGTCGCAAAACCACGCGCAACCGCCGAGCCTTCACCCAGCAGCAGACTGACCGGCAACAACATCAGACCACCCGTGAGCAGCTGAACCGCAGCGTCACGTACGGGATGGCCGTGCGCCGCGTTGCGCGCGCGCAAAGTGCCGGCACCCCACGCAATGCTCGCCGCGACCAGCGCGATCGCGGGTACCAACGGGATGCGCTCGCTGCCACCGCCGTTCGCCAGCAACGCAACACCGCCCAGTCCCAGGCCCACTGCCACCGCGAAACGAAGCGTGGGACGCGAGCGACGCCGGGTCAGCCATTCGAAGAGGACGACCCAACCCGGCGTCGTCGCATTCATCAGCGCGGCGACGCCGGACGGAACGTACTGCTCCGCCCAACCCACCAGGACGTAGCCGCCGCCGAACAGGAGCAGCGCGGTCGGGATCATGTGCACGACCTCCCGCCCCGTAACGGCCAGGGCTCCTCGCCACCGCACCCAGCCATACAACACCGCCCCGGCAAGGAGCCCTCGCACTGCCACCATGAACACGGGAGGGATATCGACCACTGACTTCCCGATCGCCAGGTAAGTCGATCCCCAGATCAGGTAGACCGCCGCAAAGGCCGTGTAGACCGACGTCTTCGAGCTCATCGGTTCAGCCAGGGGCGCGGCCCGACCAGATCGTCCGCGCTGCTGCGGCCGGCCACCGCCACGAACTGCTGCCAGCCCTTGACCCACCACCGCACTGCCTTTTGAAGCCGTCCCATACCCCACCTCCATTGAAATTACCAGCAAACAGCGTTATGATGGTTACATGATAAAGGCGGCTATCTAACCTGTCAAGGCTTTTTTAGTGGTTACATTCGAGATGATCGGCGGGCGGACATGCCTCGATTTCGCCAACACGGCGAGCCAGCGGCGGGTGGGCCCGTTCAAGGAGAAGCTGAACACCTACGAGGACCTGCTCGGCTGGGCGCAGCAGGCCGAGCAGCTGACGGAGGCGGAGGCGGCGGTGTTGCGGGCGCATGCCGCGGCGGATCCGGCGGGTGCGGAGACAGTGCTGGAGCGCGGGCGTGCGCTACGGGAGGCGATCTATCGGGTGTTCACGGCGCGGCAAAGCAATGCCGAGCTGCCGGCTGATGATCTCAAGCTGATCAGCGAGGAATACGGCCGCGCGGCGGTGAATCGCGTGTTGACCCCTTCGAACGTGGGGGTCTGCAGCTTCGAATGGCATACGCACGACGCGCTCGACCGGCCGCTCTGGCCGGTCGCCGTTTCGGCGACCAACCTGGTCGCATCGGAAGACGCGCTACGCGTGAAGGAGTGCGCGACCGACAACTGCAATTGGCTGTTCCTGGACATGTCGAAGAACCGCAGCCGGCGGTGGTGCGAGATGAAGGAATGCGGCAACCGCGCCAAGGCCCGCCGGCATTACCACAAAAAGCGTGATTGGACGGCGTGATTGGACTTCGTGATGGAACGGCGTGATGGAACGGCGTGTTGGGCCGGCGTGATTGGACGGCGTGATGGAACGGCGTGTTGGGCCGGCGTGATTGGACGGCGTGATTGACTGCGTGATTGGATCGTGGGGGCTCAGCGGCGGGCGGCTTCGCCGCGCGATTTCGCTTCTTGTATCAATCCAGCGATCAGCTTTGTCACGGCGTAGGCAAGGGTGCAGGTCTTCAGGGCGGACTTTGAAGTAAAGCCACCGCGGACCTGGATGAAGCGCAAGCCGGACCACGCCTCGTTGGCCGAGTTGCGGGCGGTATCGTAGAACACGACACGCTTCGCTGGATATTCAGAATCGCTTCCTTCAGCCAGATTCAGCAGTATTGAGTCGGCTGCGCGGCTAACGTGCTCGAACGCGTAAATAAATTGCGGATCCAAGCTGTTCCTCAGCTGATCCAACTCGCGGCGCAACCGCATCGCCGCCTGATAGGCTTTCAGTTTTTCGAAGGACATGGCAGAGCATTGTGGTGAAAAGGGGGCATCTCAATGTCTGTCCCGGCCCCGCAACAGCCCCCACCACGAGGTCCCATCACGCAGTTCTACCACGAAGTCCCATCACGCACTCCCATCACGCAGTTCTACCACGAAGTCCAATCACGCAGTCCCACCACGCAGTCCCATCACGCAGTCCCACCACCCCTTTCAACGCCGTCCGACTTCTCCCCATTGACAAAATCTCGTCTTCCGCGCTACCCTGATTTATGCGCTACGCGATTCATCACCACCACGCAGTCCATCACGGCCGTTCGGCGGTCCGTGTTGTATGCGTGCGTACTGTGTAGCCAACAGCGCAAAACGCTCACGACCGCGGCCCGCCGGAAGGTGGGCCGCGGTTTTTTTATGCCTTGGAGCTGACATGATTCGGATTGCACTACCCAACAAGGGCCGGCTTGCGGAGGGCGCGCGTGAGCTGCTGGAGCGGACCGGACTGGAGTTCGACACGCGCGGCGATCGTGCCTTGCAGGCGGTATTGGGCGACGATTTCCTCGCGTTGTTCGTGAATGCGCGTGACATCCCGGAGTTCGTGGCGGATGGCGCCGCGGATCTCGGCATCACCGGGCGTGATCTCGTAGTGGAGAGCGGGCGCGCCGTCGCGATTCTGCTCGATCTCGGCTTTGGTCGGTGCCGTCTGGCGCTGGCGGCGAGTGAAGACAGCGACGTGGGTGGTCTGGACGACGTCACTGATGGCGCGCGCGTCGCGACCGTCTTTCCGCGTGTTACCGAGGGTTTCTTCCGCGGGCGCGGTCAGCGGGTGCAGCTGGTACCCATCTCCGGTGCGGCCGAGAATGCACCGCACCTGGGTGTGGCGGACATGATCGTCGATCTGGTGTCCACCGGCTCGACGCTCAAGATGAACGGACTGCGCGAGGTGGGCACCATCCTGGAGTCGACCGCCGTGCTCATCGGCCGAAGCGATGCGGCGGAGGTGCCGCAGACGCGCGAGCTGGTCACGGCGCTGGAATCCGTGCTGCGCGCGCAGGACAAGCGTTATCTCATGGCCAACGTGCCGCGCGCGCAGCTGCCGCGCGTAAAGGAGATCCTGCCCGGCATTAACGGGCCGACTGTCGTTGATATCCTGAACGGCGGCGAGCACGTGGCTGCGCATGCGGTAGTAGAGCGGCGCGAGGTGTACCGCGTCATTGCGCAGCTCAAGTCGATCGGCGCGACGGGCATCCTGGTCACGAACATCGAAAGGCTGATGCCATGAGCGCATTGCACCTGGCCATCGCGGCGGGCCGGCGCATCAGCGAGCTGACGGCAGAAGAGCTTGGCCGGTTGCTGGACCGCGGCCGGGCACAGGATGCCGGCGTGGCGCAATCGGTGACTGCGATAATCGAGGCCGTCCGGCGTGATGGCGATGCGGCGCTGCGCGAGCAGGCATCCCGCTTCGATGACGTGGCCGAGCTGACGATCGAGGTGCCGCGCGCGCTGTGGCGCTCTGCCCTGGACGCGCTCGATCCCGATGTGCGTGCCGGTCTGCAGGCTGCGGCAGCCAACATCGCGACGTTTCATCGCGCGCAATTGCCGGCGACCCTCGAGATCGAGCCGCAGACCGGATTGAAGCTGGGCCGGCGCGCCGATCCACTCGAGCGCGTAGCCGTGTATGCGCCGGGCGGACGGGCCGCATATCCGAGCAGTGTTTTGATGGGGGTGGTGCCCGCGCGCGTGGCGGGCGTCCGCGAGGTGATTGTTTGCTCGCCGGCAGGGTCGAACGGGCTGCCGCCCGCCACGGTGCTGGCGGCGTGCGAGATCGGCGCTGCGGATCGTGTCTTCGCGATCGGCGGCGCCGGCGCGATTGCCGCGGTGGCGTACGGGACCGCGACGGTGCCGCGCGTGCAGAAGGTGGTCGGCCCGGGCAACGCGTATGTGACGGAAGCGAAGCGGCAGCTGAACGGCGTGGTCGCGATCGATTGTCCGGCCGGTCCGTCCGAGGTCCTCGTGCTGGCGGACGATTCGGCGGACGCCCGCCGCGTCGCGTACGAGCTCCTCGCGCAGGCCGAACACGATCCGGATGCCGCATGCGTGCTGGTCAGCACGAGCGCTCCGCTGATCGAGCAGGTGACTGCGCTGCTGAGTGAAGAGATCGCCGGGCAGCCGCGCCGCGACGTCATCACCAGCGCGCTGAGGACCGCCGGCGCGCTGCTGCTGGCCGGCGATTTAGCGGAGATGCTGGAGTTCAATCGTCGCTATGCACCGGAGCACCTCGCCCTGTACGTGCGGCAGGCGCGCCGGGTGCTGCGCGACGTGCGGAACGCGGGCACCGTATTCCTCGGCGATGCGTCATCG
>CBJLQC010000232.1:0-5027 GCA_966424955.1 uncultured bacterium
TGCAAGCTATGCCGCCGCGGATCGCGATGCGCCACTCGCTATCGAGGATCTGGAGCGGTACGCCGCCTCCGCTTACCTGGTCGGCGCCGACGAGATCGCTTCCGAGCTGTGGGCGCGCGCGCACCATGAAGCGCTGCGCCGTGGTGACGTCGCACTCGCCGTGCGCTACGTCTTCTGGCTGGTCCTCGACCTGTTCAATCGCGGCGAATGGGCGCGCGGCAACGGCTGGCTGGTGCGCGCGCTGCGCCTGCTCGACGAGCAAGCGAACGAAGCCCCGGAGCGAGGCCTGCTGCTGGCCCTGGCCTCACGCAATTCATTGAAGCAGGGAGACGTGGCCGCGGGCGATGCGGCCGCCCGGCATGCCTGCGAGCTGGCCGGCCGTCACCCGGACCCGGACCTCGCGGTATTCAGCAGATTGGCTGCGGCGCTGGTCCACGCGCGCGGCGGCCGCGTGCGCGAAGCAGCTGCGCTTTTCGATGAGATCATGGTCGCCGTGACCGTCGACGACGTCTCACCGATCGGCGTCGGTGTGGTTTACTGCGCGGTCATCGATGCGTGTCAGTCGGTTTTCGACTGGAGCCGCGCGCGCGAGTGGACTGCGGCGCTGAGCCGCTGGTGTTCGGCGCAGCCCGACCTCGTGCCTTTCCGCGGCCGCTGCCTCGTGCATCGTGCGGAAATCATGCGGCTCAATGGCGCGTGGCCGGAGGCCATGGCGGAAGCCGAACAGGCGTGCCAGTGGTCCCAGGCGCACGAGTCATCCTTCAAGTACCCGCTCGGGCCCGCCTATTACGAGCTGGCCGAGATTCAGCGCTTGCGGCCTGACTTCCCCGCGGCTGGAGGGGCGTCCCGCCGCGCGAGGGAACACCGGCAGCCTGCTCAACCTGGACTCGCGCGGCTCCATCTCGCGCAGGGCAAGCTCGAGACGGCACACACCAGCATACGGCGTGTCCTGCAGGAACAGCAGAGCGGCCTCGCGCGCGCCGACGTGCTGCTCGCGGCCGTGGACATCCTCATCGCGGCCGGCGATGTGGATGGCGCGCGCGCGGCCGCCGCGGAGCTGTCCGCCATGACGTCACAGTACGATGCTGCCGCGCTGCGTGCCCGTGCCGCGCACGCGGCCGGCGCCGTGCAGCTGGCTGCGGGTGATGCGGCGCAGGCGCTCACGGTTCTGCGGGAAGCCTGGGCCGCGTGGCAGGAGCTGGAAGCACCTTACGAAGCCGCGCAGGTGCGCGTGCTGCTCGCCCTGGTCTGCCAGCAGCTCGGCGATGCAGCCGGCGCCGAGCTCGAGCTGGACAGTGCCCGCCGCATCTTCGAGCGCCTGACGGCCATGCCCGACGTCGCGCGCGTGGACGAGCTGCTCCGCGCACACCACAAGCCGGGCCGGCACGCGCTCACCGCGCGCGAGCTGCAGGTCATTGGCCTCATCGCCAAGGGACAGACCAATCACACGATCGCGCAACAGCTCTGCATCAGCGAGCGGACGGTCGATCGCCATGTCAGCAATATCCTGCTGAAACTGCAGCTGCCGTCCCGCGCCGCGGCGACGGCGTACGCCTACGAGCACGGTCTGCTCGGCTAGCGGTGGGTAGAAATACCCATCAGCGCGCACCATCCGAAAATGCGTGGTTTCACGGAAGCGGCCGCGCGGCTCGCGTTGCCATCCTGTTGTCGTTCACATGCAATCAGGAGGCAACATGACCGTGGCAACCACTCAAACCGCGTACGACACCACTTACGGCGACAACGCGGCCGAGAACTACGAGCGCTACTTCGTGCCGGTGATCCCGCGGCGGTTTGGCAGCGCGCTGATCAAGGAAGCGCGGCTGCGCCCCGGTGAGCGCGTGCTCGACCTGGCGTGCGGCACCGGCATCATCGCGCGGATGGCCGTCGAGCAAGTCGGTCCGGCCGGCCTGGTGGCCGGCGTCGATGTCAATTCAGCGATGCTGGACACCGCCCGCGCAGTCAATGCCGGGCTGCCCATCAAGTGGTACGAGTCGAGCGCGGAATCGATACCACTCCCGGATCGGACCTTCGACGTCGCGTTCTGTCAGCTCGGATTGCAATTCATTGCCGACCAGGCCGCGGCGCTGCGCGAATTACGGCGCGTGCTCGTCCCGGGCGGGCGTGTTTACATCAACACGCCGGTACCCAACGAGTTTTTCGACGTGCTCGATCGCGAGATCGCCCGCCACGTGAGCGAGGAAGCCTCCGCGTTCGTGCATGCGGTGTTTTCGTTGCACGATCCGCACGTGCTTGCGGACTTGCTCACGAATGCGGGCTTCGCGCAGGCGAATGTGCGCGTGCACACCGAGCACATCCAGCTGCCCGGGCCGCGGGATTTCATGTGGCACTACATCTCCTGCACGCCGCTGCTGGCGCTGCTGCAGCAGGCGGGCAAGGCGCAAAACCAGGCGCTGGAAGATGCGGTGGCGACCGGCTGGCAGCCGTGGCGCACGAAGGCCGGAATGAGCTACGACCAGGCCGTCCTGGTCGGCACGGCCACCGTCCCAGCCGCGTGATCCTATGACTTGTACCGTTACATGCCGCTGTTCGCGATCGCCCAATCCGCAACCGCCCGGCCGAGCTGCTGACCAGCGGTAACGTCGAACATGAAATGAATGCCGGCATAGACGCGCGACAGACCGGCTTCCGTCACCAGCGCATCGAGGTCGCCGGCCCGGTCCGGGAAGAAATGCGTCAGGATGCGAGCCGCCGACGATGAGGCGCAGGAATGCCCGGACGGATACGAAGGATGGTTCGGAGCGCCCAGCGCGAGTGCGACGCCGGTGCTCGCCTGGTAAGGACGGATCGTCCAGTAGTAGTACTTGGCATCCCAGCAGCCGATCGCGGCGTCGAACATCGCGGCATGCATGAGACCGAACACGCGCGCGGCGGCTGCGTCATCGAGACCGTTCTGCTCGATGTACTCGCCCGCCTTGCTGTTCCAGTAGCCGACGGGTGTCGGTGTGCCGGCCGCGTAATCCCACGCGCGCGCGATCGCCAGCTGCTGCGCGGTGCGATTCTGCGTAATGAACTCCACTTCCTGCACGGCTGCGTTGAATGCGGCGGAGCCGAACGCGGGCGGCGCTGCCGGCCGGAATTGCGAGCCCGACGTGAGGAAGTAAGTCGTTACGCTGCCCAGCGTGCCACCCGCGGGGGGCAGGGAGTTCGGAATCCAGATGCCGGCGCCGGTTGGTGCCGGGCCTTGCCACGGCGTCGTGAAGCCGTCGTGCCTGCAATGCTCGATGACGGCCGCCGCGGCCGTGCGGCCGCTGGCGACGCCACGTTTGAATTCCGGGTGCACGCCGCCGGCTCCGGCCTCCCCCATGTCGGCGGCGGCCTGGTCGAGGGCGGACGCTGCTGCCGGGAAGAAGAAGGCCAGGACCTCCGCGGATGCGCCGGCCACGGCGCCGCGGCGGGCCTCGAACAGCGCTCGCCCGCCGGCGCCATAGCCGCCGCCCGCCAGCTGCGTGAAGTCCGGGTTCGCAATGCTTTGCACCGCAGCGTATTGGGCCATGCCCAACGCGGCATGGACGCGCCCGGCCGCTAACGGGCTAAGGCGGTTCGCTGCTACCAGGCTGCGCGCCTGGGCGTTCCAGTCCAGGATAGCCGAGGCGGCGGGACCAGCCAGAATGGCTCTGCTCGGGGCGGTCGGCAGCTGCTCATCACTGCAGGCGACGACAGCCAGGAGGCCGGCCGCGGCGAGGATGCGGGATACGGTTCGTGGGGACATGATCTGCTCCAGGTGGGGGTAACGCTGAAGCACCTATTCGGGTGCGGCAGCCGTTGGTTAGATTGGAAGCTGAGCGTGAACCGAGCGTGTCGGTCGCGTGAACTCCCTGCGCCACCCCCCGGATGCACCACCTGCGAGTGCTCGGCACTCCCACCCTCGAGAGCGATGATGCGTTAGTTGCGGGCCGCGCCGTGCAACGGCATCGCCTCGCGTTGCTCGCCGTGCTGGCCAGCGCGCCCGGCCACCGGCTGAGCCGCGATAAGCTGCTTGCTTTCCTGTGGCCGGAGCGGGACGCGGAAAGCGGGCGCAACCTGCTGCGCGTCGCGATCTACGTCCTGCGCCAAGAGCTGGGGCAGAACGCGCTTCTCTCCGAAGGCGACGACCTGCATCTCAACACCGAGGTGGTCGACGCGGATGTCGCGGAGTTCGATGCCGCAATCGCGCGCCACGATCTGAAGCGAGCCATCGAGCTTTATCGCGGCCCCTTCCTGGACGGCTTCTTCCTCAGTGATGCGCCCGAGTTCGAGAGCTGGTCGGATCGTCAGCGCACCAGGCTGGCCGGCGACTATCGCAACGCGCTGGAGTCACTGGCCAGTTCGGCGCAAACGGCTGGTGATACGGAGGCGGCCGTGCGGTGGTGGCAGATGCTCGCCGCGCACGATCCCTACGATTCGGGCATTGCTCTTCGTTTGATGCAGGCCATGGCCGCGCTGGGCAATCGCGCGGGCGCGCTTCAGCACGCGGCCGTGCACGAACGCTTGCTGCAGGAAGAGTTCGGCGTCGCATTGCCGGCCGAGATCGTGTTGCTGACCGACGAGCTGAAACAGCAGCCGGCCAGCGCGACGTCGCCGCCGCAAACGCCGGTTTCCGTGGACCGGCCTTCGTTCCCGGCCGAATCCGTACCGACCAACCCGCGACGGCGATTGCGCACCGCGTCGCGCACGATGCCCATCCTGGCGGTGTTGCTGGTTGCACTGGCGGCGGCTCTCCTGGGATTACGCGGCGGTTCCGCGAACGACCGGCGTTCGCCGGCCATCGCCGTGCTGCCGTTCGACAATGTCGGCAACCCGGAGGACGAATACTTCGCGGCCGGCATGACGGATGAAATCACCAGTCGCCTGGGTACGGTCAGCGGCCTGGGTGTAGTATCGAGCCGGACGGCCGGACGCTACACGCACCCCGACATCACCGTGCGCGAGATCGGTCGCGCCCTGAGTGTCGATTACGTGCTGCACGGCAGTGTGCGCTGGACGGCCGAGGATGGACCATCCGACAGAAAGGTGCGCGTCACCAC
>CBJLQC010000233.1:0-5015 GCA_966424955.1 uncultured bacterium
TGAACGGGACGCTCGATTTGCACGAGCAGCTGGAAGAGCGGCTTGCGCGCTTCATGCGCCAGGAATCCGCGCTGGTCTTCAGCACCGGTTATCAAAGCAATCTGGGCGTGCTGGCCACGCTGGTCGGACGGGATGAGCACATATTCTCCGACAAGCTGAATCACGCTTCCATCGTGGACGGCGCGCGGCTGTCGTACGGTATCGTGCACCGTTACCCGCACAACGACATGCGCGCTCTCGAGCGCGAGCTGGCGCGCACGCCGGCCGATGCGGGCAAGCTGATCGTGACCGACGGCATCTTCTCGATGGAAGGGACCATCGCGGACCTGCCCGGCATCATGAAGCTGGCGGAGTTCTACGGCGCGGAAGTGCTGGTCGACGATGCGCACGCGTTTGGTGTGCTGGGCGAGTTCGGTGGTGGCACCGCGCAGCATTTCCATCTCGAAGACCGCACCGCGCTGACCATGGCCACCTTCTCGAAGTCGCTCGGCTCGATCGGCGGCGTGATTGCCGGTCCGGAAGACGTCATTCACTACCTGAAGCACCATGCCCGAGCGCTGATCTTCAGCGCCAGCATGCCGCCTTCGTCGGTCGCGTCGGTGCTGGCCGCGCTCGATGTGATCGAGAACGAGCCGGAGCGCCGCGAGCAGCTGTGGTACAACACGCGCCGCATGCAGGAAGGGCTGAAATCACTGGGTTACGACATCGGTGACAGTGAGACACCGATCATCCCCGTGCTGATCGGCGAATTCGATCGCATGCTGGTGTTCTGGAAGGAGATCTTCGACGCCGGCGTATTCACCAATCCGGTTACGCCGCCGGCGGTGCCCGAGAATTCCTGCCGTTTGCGCGTGTCGATGATGGCCACGCACACGGACGAGCACATCGACTTCGTGCTCGACGCGTTTGCGGCGGTCGGCAAGCGGGTAGCTGCGATCTAGTTCCGTGATGGCCGCGGAGAACGCGGGGAACGCTGACTGTGGCGGTGATCCACAACTGCCGATGCGAACGAAGTTCGAAATCTGTAATTTGAAATTCGGAACCGGATGCGTTGTTGCGAGCCTGGAGACTCAGCGTTCTCCGCGTTCTCAGCGGCTATAGAATAGCAAACCAGAATCTTGAACAATCCCACGTCCAGAACTCTTGAGGTCAGCCCTGTGCAGAGCAAGGCTGACCTCAAGGCGTTTATGAAGCTGCCCTGGCGGATCTACCGCGACGATCCGCAGTGGGTGCCGCCGCTGCTCGGCGAGCTAAAGAAGGTGCTGACCGGCGACCATCCCTTCCACCAGCATGCCGATGTGGCGCTCTTCCTGGCGCGCCGCGACGGCGAGGTGGTCGGCCGGATTTCGGCCAGCATCAATCATCTCTACAACGAATTCCACTCTGCGAAGATTGGCAACTTCGGCTTCTTCGAGTGCATCGACGACGTGGAGGTCGCCCGCGCGCTGCTGGATACCGCCTTCGACTGGAATGAGGGGCGCGGCATGACGGAGCTGATGGGGCCGATGAACTTCTCGACCAATGAGGAGTTCGCGTCGCCGGGGATCCTGATCGATGGGTTCGACCGGCCGCCCGCCATCATGATGGCGCACAACCCGCCCTACTATCAGCGTCTGTTCGAGGAGCTGGGCTTCACGAAGTCGAAAGACCTGCTGTCGTATTGGATGGAACTGCACGAGCCGCCGCCGCGGCTGCTCAAGGGTGTCGCGCGCATCCAGGCCGCGCAGAACGTGCGCATACGTCCGATCGAGATGAAGAAGCTGGAAGCTGAAATCGATCGGATCAAGGAGGTCTACAACGCGGCCTGGGAGCGCAACTGGGGCTTCGTGCCCATGACGGATGCCGAATTCGATTACATGGCCAAGTCCATGCGGCCGATCGTCAATCCCAAGCTGTGCGCCATCGCGGAAATCGACGGCGAGCCGGTTGGCTTCGTGCTTCAGCTGCCCGATCTGAACCGGGTGTTCAAGCGCATGAACGGCCGCCTTTTTCCCTTGGGCTGGGCCAAGTTCCTCTGGTACAAGCGCCGGCTCGATACCTCGCGCGTACTGACGCTGGGGGTCAAGCCCGAGCACCGGCATAAAGGACTCGATTCGCTGCTGATCATCCACTTGTGCATGGAAGCGCAACGTACGGGATATCCGCGCGGCGAATGTTCGTGGATCCTCGAGGACAACCTGCCGATGCGGCACGCGCTGGAGCGCCTCGATGGTTATGTCTTCAAGACCTACCGCGTCTACGAGAAGCTGATCGCACCCATCTGATGACGTCTGCCGAGCTCTGGCGGCGCGCGCTGCGCCGTCTCTTCGCGTTTTATCTCTTCGTCTCCGGTATCGCGCTCTGCTTTCCGCATCGCCCGCAAACGTGGTGGCTCCTCGCGGCGTTGCATGGACTGGGCATCATTGTGCTGGTGAGCGCCCGGGTGCGCGCGATCGCGACAGGCTGGCTGGCCCGGCGCTGGCCGCGCGCCACGCGTGTGCTGCGCGACTGGTACGTGCTGGCGCTGGTCCCGTTGCTGTACAGCGAGCTGGCGGTCCTGAACGTCGCGGTGCACAACGGCCGCTATTTCGATGACATTATTCTGCGCTGGGAGGCGCAGCTGTTCGGTGGCCAGCCCAGCCGCGAGCTGGCGGCACAGCTGCCGTGGCTGCCGCTGTCCGAGTTCCTGCACTTCGCCTACATCTCGTACTACCTGATCATTTACGGCCCGTTTCTGCTGCTCTACCTGCGCGGCCGTGCTGCGGATCATCAGCGGGCCGCCTTCGCGGTCATGCTGACGTTCTTCGCGCATTACGTATTCTTCATCTACTTCCCGGTGCAGGGCCCGCGCTACCTGTTTGCCGCGCCGACGGGCGGCATCGAGAACGGGTTCATGTATCAGCTGGCGCATCGTATCCTGGAGGCCGGATCCAGCCGTGGCGCCGCGTTCCCGTCGTCGCATGTGGGGGTGGCGTTCGCGCAGACCGCGATGAGCTTCCTGTTGCTCAAGCGCTGGGCGCCGTTGCTACTCGTGCTCAGCACCGGTCTGGCCGTGGGCGCCGTGTACGGCGGCTTTCATTATGCCACCGACGCGATGGTCGGTTTCGCCTATGCGCTGGTGCTGGTCTTCAGCGCGCCGCGCCTCGCGCGACTGCTGGGCGGCCGGGAATGAAGCGCAGCACCGTCCTCGCCCTCGGCGTTGGTGCCGCCATCATCGCATGGTGGTCGGCGCCCGAGCTGCACCCGGTGGCCCGCGCGATGATGGTGGCACTGATTGGACTGCTGCCCGCTTTCTCGGTGCTGCAGGCCAGCGCGCTGGCCGAGCTGGACGTGCTGCCCAGCCGGCTGAGGATGTACGCCAGTACGATCATCGGGTTGTGGGTCCTTGCCTTCGCGACGGCGCTGGCCGCCAACCTGGCGCGCATCGACGTCCGGCTGCTCGGCGTTTTGCCCCTGCCGTGGACGACTTTCCTCTGGTGGGTGGCATTCGGCCTGGCGGCCGTGTGTGCACTCGTCGTTCTGTTCAAGGCCTTCGGCATCGCCGAGACGCCCATGCTGCAACACCTGATACCACAAACGCGCGCGGAAAAATTGGTGTACGTCGGCGTTTGCATCACCGCCGGCATTTGCGAGGAGCTGGTTTTTCGTGGGTTCCTGATCGGCACGCTGCGCGCGGCCACCGGGTCGCTCGGGCTGGCGGTAACGCTGGCGGCCGGCGCGTTCGGCATCGCCCACGCCCACCAGGAAGCCGCGGGCGCATTGCGCGCGACACTGCTCGGTCTCGTCCTGTCGGTGCCATTGCTGATGACGGGAAGTCTGTATCCGGGGATCGCCGCCCATGCCATCATCGACCTGGCGGGCGGCCTCTGGCTCTCGAAATGGCTGCTCAGGTCCTGACGACCGAGTTGTCCGCGCCGTACGGATTACGCACGCAATCGTCCGCAGCCGGCTCGGTCATCCATCGCTCGCCATCGATCAGGTAACGGAACTGGTACTCACGCCCCGGGTGCAGCGAGACGGTAGCCCGCCACGTGCCATCCTTCTGCCGTTCCAGTGGGGTACCCTCCCACCGATTGAACTCCCCTACCAGGCGTACCGAATCGTGCGCGGTTTCGGGCGGGAGGTCGAAGGTGACCTGGACGACGTTGTCCTTCGTATAGCGTCGCTTTTTCAGCATCTCGCACCGCAATCCTGCTACGATTCAGGGCGCGAGGCGCATTAACCGCACCAGTTTCGATCTGCTGGTCAGCCATTTGCGATGGTATGACATGCGTATGAACAAGCCGGAACCCCTGACCGGCCCGCCCGGCGTGCAACTGCTCGAGATGGGCGAGCGAGGCGATTACCGCGTCTGCAAGGATTCATGCGATCCACGCGGGTGGCTGGTACTCACCGCGGACGACCGCGAGCTCGGCAAGATCACCGACCTGATCATCGATGAGCTGGGGCTGACCGTGCGCTACCTGGTTTGCACGTACGGAGGCACCACGCGGCGCGTCCTGCTCCCGATCGGGTTTGCGCGGCTCGACGAGCGCGCGCGGGTAGTCCACCTCGACTTCATCACCCGGAGCGACGTGTACCGGCTCCCCGACTACCACGGCCTGCCGATCACGCCGAACGAGGCGCTCGACGTCGAGAGTGCGCTCACGCTGCGCGAGCCGCCTGCCCGCGAGTCCGTGATCGTGCGCCGCGAATCGATGAGTGCGGATTAGTGTCCCAATCGTAGCGGTGAAGTTGCAACCTTTTTGGTACAATGCGAACAGAAGACCCTTGCCTCCGGATGCAGCACGGCATTAAGTCTGAAGCCGTCCACACCTGAAAATCCCGCCGTAAGTCGAACTGCTGTCACAATTTCGGGGTATACGTCGTAGTAGGTGAAGGGGCTCGCGAGTACGTGCCACACGGCGGGAACGCCGCTTGCAAATTCGTACGCACGAGATGGTACCCTGGATAGGGAGGCGAAACAGGTGATTCTGCATTGCACGTTCGAAGAGCTGTCGGCGATGAGCGCTGCGGCGGAACGTGTGCTCGCTGAA
>CBJLQC010000234.1:0-4983 GCA_966424955.1 uncultured bacterium
ACGTGATCCGGCGCATACCGCACGTGCCATCGGCCTTCCCCTCGTCCGGCTGTTCGCGTCGAAGGGGTTCCGCACGCTCAATGAAGGCGAGCGCGTCGAGTTCGACGTAATCGAGGAGCCCAAGGGACTGAAGGCGCAGAACGTGACACGCCTCGACGAAGCTGCTGGTGGTAGCGGGGGTGGCGGCGGCGGCCGTCGCACGTACGAGGAACGCGGCGCCGGACGCGGCGAATACTAGCCTCGCGCAAAAGGGTGCGCGGCCCCGCCGCGCACCCGTTCGCCTGCGCCTCTTGCCTCTCGTGAAGTGGGTGAAGATCGGAGGGCTCGCCCTCCTCGGTTTGGTGCTGCTCCTCTTCGCTCTGATCGGTTATCTCGTCTCCACCCGCGAAACCCCCACCGAAGTCGTGGCCTCCTACGACGGCATCGCTCCCCCTGGCATTGGTGACACCGCGTTTCTGCGCAGCGTGCAGCTGCTAACGGAAACCAACGTGCAGCCGGGTCATGTCGTCGAGCCGTTGTTCGATGGTGCGGGCACCTTTCCGCGTATCTGGCAGGACGTGCGAGCCGCGCGGCGGGTGGTCATCGCCCAGCTCTATTATTGCAAGCCGGGCGCGGTAGCGGATTCGCTCAAGCGCGTGCTGATGGAAGCCGCGCAGCGGGGTGTGCACACCTACGCGCTGTTCGATGCCTTCGGCGCTTCCGATCTGAGCGACCAATACCTGGACAGCTTGCGGGTGGCGGGTGTGCAGGTCGCGAAGTTTCGGCCGCTCAAGTGGTATACCCTGCACAAAGCGCAGAACCGTTCGCATGTGCGGGCCATCATCGTCGATGGCGTCGTGGGGTACACGGGCGGATTCGGCATCGACGATATGTGGCTCGGTGACGGTCACAGCCCGGACGAGTGGCGCGACACCAACGTGCGGTTCACCGGTCCGGCCGTGGTCCAGCTGCAGGCGGCGTTCGCGATAGCGTGGGCGGAAGCGACCGGCGAGTTGTTGGCGGGTTGGCCATTGGCCGACGCGCCCGCTGCGCCCGACAGTAATCGCGTGCTGGCCGGGTTGATGTACGCGGAGCCGGTGCTCGGCAGCACGCCGGCCGAGCGTTTCCTGGCGCTGACCATCAGCGGCGCGCGCCGCACGCTCTTCATCAGCAATGCCTACTTCGTGCCCGATGAAGATCTGCGCGGCATGCTGCGCGCGGCCGCGCGGCGCGGCGTGGACGTGCGCGTGCTCACCGCGGGCCGGCAGACCGATGTCAAGCTGGTCCGTCTGGCCGCTCGTCGCAGGTACGAAAGCCTGCTGCGCGCGGGCGTGCGCATCTACGAGTATGCGCCCACCATGCTGCACGCGAAGACCATCGTCGCGGACGATGTCTGGACGACGATCGGCACCATGAATTTCGACAATCGTTCGCTGGCATTCAACGAAGAATCGAATCTGATCGTACAGGACAGCGCGGTCGCGGCCGTCATGCGCCGCAAATTCGAAGACGACCTGCGCTACTCGCGCGAGATCGTGTTGCAGCAATTCGCGCAGCGCTCCTTTTTCGCGAAAGCGCTGGAGCGCATGGCCGGACTGGTTGCCACCCTGCTCTAATGCGTTACGCCTGCGATGAGATCGTTGCCTTGGTGCGCCCCGGCGTGCGATAATAACGCCACCAGCGCGCAAGAAAATCATGCAAACGATTCTACAGGGGCTACAGCCTCACCTGTCGGTCATAGGTACGTTCGTCCAGCTGGGCGGAGCGCTGCTGCTCATCACGCTGTTCGCCCTGATGCGGCCGTATACCCGCCGGCGCGCCTATTTCCGCACCTGGGCCAAGGCCTGGCTGGCCCTCGCCATTGCGTTGTTCGCGGTAGTCCTGCGCCACAATCTGCTGCCCGCGCTGGGTGCGGGCGCGGTGGCCGAAACCGCGCTGACCACCAAGCTGATTTACTTCGTTTACCAGGCCGGCAAATTCTTTTTCTATGGCCTGCTGCTGGCCGGCACACTGCGCTACGTGCGCGCCGCGCCCGGCTATTCCACCATCGTGGGCGCGCTGTCTTTCAGCTTCCTGTACGGCGCGCTGTCGGTCTGGCGTGCGGCCGACCTCAATGAAGTCGTCGTCTGGCAGGCACCGGCCGCCGTGGCCGCGCTGACGTACTGCTCGCTGCTCATGCTCCGCCTGCCTAGCTCGCGACGTTCGCTCGGCAGCACCATCAGCGGCGGCTTCCTGGCCGGTGGTGCCGCCCTGTGGATGATCTATTTCATGGCCTTCAACCTGGACTCGAACCTCGCGCTCGGCCCGCTCAGTGGCGTTGTCAGCTACAACACCTACCTGGATCTGCTCTGGCACATCTCGCTCGGCTTCGGCATGGTCGTGTTGCTGATGGAGGACCTGAAGCACCAGAGCGACGCCGCCCACGCCGAGCTGGCGGTCGCGCACAACAATCTGCGGCGCGCCTCCTTTTACGATTCGGTGACCGGCTCGCTCAATCGGCAGGCGTATGCCGAGGGCGTCGGGCTGGAGGCTGCGGTGGCAACCTTTGGCGCCGTGGTCATGATCGACATGGATGGACTGAAGCAGGTCAATGACGAGCACGGGCATACGGCCGGCGATGCGGCGCTGCGCCACCTGGTGGATGTGTTGCGACCTGCATTGCGCACATCCGACAAGCTGTACCGCTGGGGCGGCGACGAATTCCTGCTGGTCTTCCCGGGCGCCAATACCGCGCTGGTGACGAACCGTGTGCGCCGGCTGCTCGAGCAGGCGGAGCCGCTGCGCATGGAAGGCGGCTCGACGTTCAGCGTACGGGTCAGCGTAGGCGGCGCGCACTTCACCAGCGGCGAGGATCTGGCGGCCGCCATCGACCGGGCGGATCGCGCCATGTATGCCGACAAGACGGCACGGAAGAAACCGCCGAGCCCGGAGGCTGCACGGCAGGCGTGAGACGGCCTCCCAAATTCACGAACCCATGGCCGAACGCCGAGCTGGAACATCCCGGCTCGGCATTCTTTCGCTGGCAGTGGCAGCGTATCCGGCACGGCGTGGCGCCCACACCGCCGGCGGGCACTTTCCCGCTGGTGGCACCGCGCTTGGCGCGGCCGCGCGCGCGTGCCGGCGAATGCCGGATCACGTGGCTGGGGCACGCCAGCTTCCTCGTGCAGGCCGGTGCGCTGAACCTGCTGCTCGATCCGGTCTTTTCCAAACGGGCCTCGCCATTCGCCCGCTTCGGCCCGGCCCGCGTTACGCCCGCGCCGCTGCGTGTCGACGAGTTGCCGCCCATCGATGGCGTACTGGTGTCGCACGACCATTACGATCATCTCGATGAGCGCTCGGTGCGGGCGCTGCACCATCGATTCGGCGACCAAATCACCTGGATCACGCCGCTCGGCTACCGGCGCTGGTTCGCGAAGCGCGGCGTCCGCCATCTGGAGGAGCTCGCGTGGTGGCAATCCGCACAGGTGGCCGGCGTGCGCGTTACCGCCACTCCGGCGCAGCACTGGACGCGGCGCGGCTGGCATTCGCACGAGCGCCTGTGGTCCTCGTTCATGATCGAAGCCGGAATGCTCTCCTTGTACTTTGGTGCCGACAGCGGATATTGCCCGGCGTTCACCGAGATCGGCGAGCGCTTCGGCGGATGCGACGTCGCCCTGCTCCCGATCGGGGCCTACGAGCCGCGCTGGTTCATGCGTAGCGCGCATATGAATCCGGAAGAGGCGGTACAGAGCTTCCTCGATCTGCGCGCCCGTATATTGGTGCCCATGCATTGGGGGACGTTCCGGCTGACTGACGAGGACATGCGCGAGCCGCCGATACGTACGCGCGCCGCGTGGCGCGCCGCGCACCTGCCCGAATCCGCGCTGCGGTTGCTCCGGCATGGCGAAACGTTGATCCTGGAGAAGTGATGGAACGCGCTGATCCGTTGCGCGATGTGGAGCTGCTGGTCCGCTCGCGCCATGGCCTGGTCGTGATCGATACCGTCGAAGAAGAGCGGGCGACGACGCTGCTGCATCATCTGGCCGACAAGATGTCCATGCCGTTGTTCGTGTGGTCGCGCAGCAAGGGGCTGCGGCGCGCCGACCAGGAGACCGCCATCTACGGCACGACCGACCCGGCGCAGGCCCTTGCGCACATGGCTGCTACTCACGTGTCGGCCATCTACCATCTGCAGGGCTTCGGCTCGTTGCTCAATGATGAAACCAACCAGGAGCGGCTGCGCGACGTGGTGCAGAAGTTCAGCACGCGCGACAGCATCGTCATACTGACCGGCGACCTGAGCCTGCCCGAATCACTGCGCCGGTTCGCCAGCACCGTGCGCCTGCCCAGCCCGACGGTCGAGGAGTACGAGCAGCTGGTCGAGCACATTCTGCGCGACCTCGCTACCCGCATGCCGGTGCGCATGCAGATGACCCGGGAAGAAGGGCGACGCCTGCTCGGCCACCTGCGCGGCCTTACGCTGATCGAGGCCGAGAAGGTGCTCACCAAGGCGATCGTCGAAGACAACCTGCTCTCGGCCGCTGATGTTGCCCACGTCATTGCCGCCAAGAAACAGATCGTCGAGCAGGAAGGCGTGCTCGAGTACTATCCGGTGGAGGAGTCGATGGCGCAGGTGGCGGACCTGGCCGGGCTCAAGGCGTGGCTGGCCAAGCGCAAGACCATGATCCTCCAGCCGCAGCGCGCCGCCGAGTTCGGGCTCAGCTTCCCGAAAGGCGTGCTGCTCGTCGGCGTGCCGGGGTGCGGCAAGAGCCTGTGCGCGAAAGCGGTTGCGACCGAGTGGGGGCTGCCGCTCCTCAAGCTCGATTCGGGCGCGCTTTACAACAAATACATCGGCGAGACCGAGAAGAACTTCCGTCGCGCCATGGAGACGGCCGAGAGAGTGGCCCCCGTCATCCTGTGGATCGATGAGCTGGAAAAGGCATTCGCTTCCGGCGGCACCGAAGATGGCGGCGTGTCGCAGCGCGTGCTGGGGACGTTCCTCTCCTGGATGCAGGATCACGCGGG
>CBJLQC010000235.1:0-4976 GCA_966424955.1 uncultured bacterium
CGCTACTTCCCGGATGTGGTCGAGCACCTGCGCGCGCTGGGCGCCCGCCGGTTCGTGCTGGATGGCGAGATCGTAGTACCGGGCGACAATGTGCTGTCCTTCGAGGAGCTGCTGCAGCGCATTCACCCCGCGGCAAGCCGCGTCCACAAGCTGGCGGCCGCCAACCCCGCGCTGTTCGTGGCTTTCGACCTGCTGCTGACCGAGCGAGGCAAGCGGCTCACGGACAAGAAACTGGTCGAGCGACGCGAGCGCCTCGAGTCCTTCGCGAGTCGGTACCTCGACGACGGCCGCGTCCGTCTGTCGCCGCGCACGCGCGACGTGGCCGTCGCACGCACGTGGCTGACGAACGTCAAGACCGGCCTGGATGGCGTCGTCGCCAAGAACACCGAGCTGCCCTACCTGAACGAGGAGCGCGGCGCGATGGTGAAGGTGAAAGCACTGCGCACCGCGGACTGCGTCGTCGGCGGATTCCGTTACGCATCGAAGGGCAAGGTAATCGGCTCGCTGCTGCTCGGACTGTACGATGATGACGGCCTGCTGCATCACGTGGGTTTCACCTCGAGCTTCCGACAGGATCAGAAGCAGGCGCTCACCGAAATGATCGAGCGCATGGGCCGCGGCACCGGTTTCACCGGGCGCGCACCGGGCGGGCCGAGCCGGTGGAGCACGGAACGATCCGCGCAGTGGGAGCCGCTGCCTCCCACGCTGGTGGTGGAAGTGCAGTACGATCATTTTTCGGAAGGCAGGTTCCGGCACGGCACGCGTTTCCTGCGGTGGCGGCCGGACAAGGAACCGGCTGCTTGTACGTTCGAGCAGGTGGAGCGGCATCGGGGATCGTCGCTGGCGTTGCTGCGGTGATGGCGGTCTGATTCACCACGAAGACACGAAGAACACGAAGAACGTTGATTTCCTCGGAGAACGTTGAAAGCAATGAAGGCTTGTTCGCGCACGAGCTCCCACGCCGTACCATTTAAGAAATGGAACTTGAATTTGACCGCGGGGGTGATCGTGCGCCGCCATTCCTCCGCGTTTTCCGCGTTCTCCGCGGTAATGCCGTTCTTCGTGCCTTCGTGGTAAAATAGGAAAATGCAGGTCCAAGTCTTCGGCACGAGAAAAAGCTCCGAGACGCGCGCCGCCCTGAGGTTTTTCGCGGAGCGGCGCATCAAGACGCACTTCGTCGATCTGAACGAGCGCAGTCCGCGCGAGCTGGAGCGGTTCATCCAGAAGTTCGGGCTGGATGCGATCGTCGATCGGGAAGGCAAGCGTTTCCGCGAGCTGGGGTTGACGCACTCTCAACTCTCCCCCCAGCGTTGGCTGGAGAAGCTGGTCGACGAGCCGCTGCTGCTGCGCATGCCGCTGGTGCGCTACGAGAACAAGCTCACCGTGGGTGAAGCGGCTTCGGAATGGAAAACGTGGACGTGACGTGGTAAAGAAGAGTCATCTCGGAGCGGGCGTCGTCGCGGTCATGTCGTTGAAGGGAACGGCGACGCTGACCGCAGCCTACTTCCTGCCCAGCTGGCCCCTGCGCTTCCTGGCGCTGGCCATCATCATTTCCATCGGCACCTTCGGCATCGTGCGCAGCCGCCGCCGGAAACGCGATGCTGACCGCGCGGACCGCGGTTCGTGAGCTGCGCAGCCTCGGCAATGCCGAGGACGCGCGCTTCCTCCAGCGTTTCTTCAAGACCGGTGAAGGCGAGTACGGTGCCGGCGACGTCTTCCTCGGCATCCGCGTGCCCGCGACGCGGCAGTTGGCGAAGCAATACCGCGAGCTGTCCCTCACCGAGCTGGCGAAGCTGCTCCATGCCAAAGAGCACGAAGCGCGGCTCCTCGCCCTCATCATCCTGACCATGCAGTACAAGCGTGCCGACCAGGACACGCAGCAGCAGATCTTCGACCTCTACCTCGCCCACACCAGCCGCATCAACAACTGGGACCTCGTCGACGTCAGCGCGCCCGGTATCGTGGGCGCGCACCTGTACGAGCGCGATCGCGTGGTGCTGGACGAGCTGGCAGCATCGGCGAGTTTGTGGGAGCGGCGCATCGCCGTGCTGGCCACTGCCTGGTTCATCAAGCGCGGCGACTACCAGCCGACGCTGCGCATTGCCCGACTGTTACTGAAGGACGAGCACGACCTGATCCACAAGGCGGTCGGCTGGATGCTGCGCGAGGTGGGGAAGCAGGACGGTGCGGTGCTGCTCGGCTTTCTCGACCGTTATGCCCGCACGATGCCGCGCACCATGCTGCGCTACGCGATCGAGAAGCTGGATGCCGGCCAGCGCGCGCGCTACATGGCGCGCTGATTACACGAGCAGCCCGCGCGCCATCGCCGTCGCCATCATTACCATGGCCGCCACGAGGATGAGCTCCACCGTGCTGATGCGGGCCAGCGCCGGCGCCGGCCCGAAATCGATCGGACGCTGCTGCCGCTGTGCAATGCGCCAGCGCATGAGCGTGACCATGGGGCGGACCTCCAGCACGAGGATCGCCAGGAGCAGTGCCATCTTGATCATGAACGCGGTGCTGGCCAGGTAGTAATCGGCGGGCTTCTCCAAGCCGGCGAGCCAGCGCCACAAGCCGGTCGATATCCAGAGGGCCGCGGCGAGGGCCCAGAGCGAATCGGCGCGGAAGATGGTGCCCAGCCGCTCCTGCGGTGCCGAGCGCAGCGCGGACGCGCGCACGGCGATCGCGGCCGCGCCGATCACCAGCGCCAGCAGGTGCAGGAACGCGGCAATCCAGCGGATGGTCATGCGCTCGAGTTTCCACCCGCCGCGCGCGTTGCGCAAGACCGGCTCAGGGCGTGATCGACTTGACCGTGCGACCCTGTTCGTCGAGGAATACGATGCTCGGGTTCCCGGCAGTATCGACCTGCAGGCGGAGCCGCGGCCGGCCGTCGCGATCGGAAAGCGTGACCAGGGATTGGCCATCGAAATCCCGGCCCACGAACAAGCGGCGCGCGCCTCGCTCGCGGCCCGGGATCGGACCGAGCAGTCGCTGCCGGATCGCGTTGGCTTCCTCGGCGGTTTTGGCCGCGGGCAGGGTTCGCCGCAGCTCGGCCAGTGCTGCCTGGTAGCGTGCCGTCGCGCTGTCGGGCATGTCACTGATGATGAGTCCGTGTCGCTTGCGCAGGCCGCTCTGACTGTACGCCAGCCGAACGACCTCATCTTCCTGGAACTGATCCATCGTCAGGACCGCGTACGCGTTGATGCTACCATCCGCGTTTCGCCGTCCATTGTAGGCAAAGCTGCCCGCTTCGGTGCCTTCCTGATTGAAGAAGTACAATCCCGCCGCGTTGTCATTTTTGTAATTGGCGGCCATGAGGACTCGCCCCTGGCCGGCCGAATCGACGAGACGAAACCGCTGCGCAGTGATTTCCTCGAAGGTCCGGGACTGACTGCGGAACGCTGCAATGGAGAAAAATGCCAGGATCGTCGTGACGGCCGCGTAGAGCTTCAGTGCCAGGAGGTCACGTTCGACGTTCGTCCGCATCGTATGCCTCGCAGTTCATCGTTCAGCGAACGGCCGGCAGGATCCAGTTTGGAATCAGTTCGCCGCCCGCGTATCTCCAGCCGCGGCTAATATAGCTGCCGCCGGTGGTCGCAACGATGAGATCGAGGTCGGGCCAGACCACCACGATGTTGCCGCCCGCACCGAGCATGGCGTAACCCCGCGCCGTGCCATCGCGGAACGGCTTCTCCTCGCGCCACCAGGCCAGGCCGTAATCGCGCGCGCCGATCTTGATGATGGGCGACGTCGCGCGCGCCACGAACTCGCGGCTCAGCATCCGCTTGCCGTGCCACACGCCGCTGTCCAGCATGAGCTGACCGAACTTGATGTAATCGCGCGTGGTGAGTCCCAGGCCGCCGCCGCCGTAGGGATTGCGCGCGCGGTCCATGGCCCAGACGTAGCGCGTGATGCCGAGCGGCTGCGCCACCAGTCGGTCGAACAGATAGAACGGCGATTCACCCGTCGCACGACCCAGCATGCCCAGGGCGAGGTTGGGGTTGATGCTGCAGTAGATGCCCTGCTCGCCGGGCGCGTACGCCATGGGCAGCGCGAGCGTGAAGCGATAGAAGTCGGGCTGCTCCGTCTGGTCCCACATCCCGTCCTCGCGTCCGGGCGCGTTCGCGTTGTTGTCGTCGCAGAAATAGCCGGACGCCATCGACAGCAAATGCTCCAGCGTCATCGCGCGCTTGCGCGGCTCGACGTCGTTCGCGGATTTGCCATCGCCCATCACATCATAGACGCGCGTCGACAGGCGAATGTCGGCGCCGGCCTGCATCGCCGCGCCGATGATGGTTGCGGTCACGCTCTTCGATCCGGAGCGCACGTTGTGCGGCTTGTCGCGGTGCTCGCCGTGGAAGTACTCCTCGAGGACCAGCTTGCCTTTGCGCACCACCAGCAGGCTGTGCACCTGCGGCGCATTGATGGAGTCCATCGACATGTCGATCAGGTGCTGGACCGCGCGTTCGATGGCCGCGCGATCGAGACCGACGTCAGCAACGTTGGCCACCGGCCAGCCGTCCTCCAGCGCAGGCGGCACGCGGTAGACATAGCGGGACGGCTTCCGCCCGCGCGGGTAGAAGCCGCTCCACTCGTCGTCGTCACGGCGGAAGTCGTAGGAGCCGCCGCCGCGGAAGGGGAGCTGGAAGGTGATGACGCTGCGCGCCGTGTCGTACGAGCCGGTGAGGATCACCGTGTCACGCGCGGAGCGCCCGCCGATCAGATTCACCTGGTTGCCGTTCCGGCTCAGCCCGCGGACGCCCAGCACCGCGCCGAAGTCGCGCTCGGGATTGCGCAGCATCGCGCTGTACGAGCCGTCCGGCCGCGCCCGCAACAGCAGGTGGAAGGTCAGCTCGTCCTCCTGCAGCACGATCTGGCCGACCCAGCGGTTGGGGCCCGCCGGCGCGAGCGTGACGGGTGTCGCCGGCCCGAGATCGCCGACCGGCACCGGGAACCAGATGCCGAAGATCCGACCA
>CBJLQC010000236.1:0-4976 GCA_966424955.1 uncultured bacterium
TGCACCCGCACATTTACGTTGTCTTGAACACCGCGGGCAGCTGTATCCACACCGTACGGCCTGGCCCTGGTGCCCTGCCGCCGAGAACCGCATGGTCCTGATCACGCCCAAAGCCGCGGAGTCTAACTCCGTATGTCAAGCCGCGGAGTCTAACTCCGTATGTCTGCTCTCCTTGTCTACGAATGTGCGGCTTACGATGCCGTCCTCGGCTAGCATACAACGACGCCGTCGGCTTTGGTGCCGACTTGCAGCTCAACGCGAATCGCATTACTTAAGTTCGTCTGTCCGGGCAGCGCCTCCTACCGCTGCGGCGTTGCTCGCTCCCAATCCAAACCGATACCAACGCGTCAGGAACCAACGCCGGGCGACGAGAGGCAGACCCAATGTTCGCCCACGCGGCGGACTATCGATAACGCATTCCTTTATCACCGGTGCCCCCGCCATGAACAACAAATCTGACGCCGTCTTGATAGCGCTGGCCATGAGCGCGTGCGGAGGCGAGCCCGACCACCCCTGGACCACCACGACGGACACCACGCCGAGCGGAATCGTCGTCGTCGTGAACGACCCGCCCGGCGAAGATATCGGACCTACGTGGCGACTCGAGAAACAAGTCCGCATCGGCAGCGCTAACGACACCGGCCCTGCCTTGTTCGGACTGGTCAAGGGACTGCTCGTTCTGGATGACGGCCGCATCGTCATACTGGACGCCCAATCCCAGGACATTCGCATCTTCACCCCCGACGGCACGCACCAGGTCACGCACGGCCGCAAGGGTGCCGGGCCCGGAGAATTTCAGAACGCCCTCGGATTGATGCTCAGCGGCGGCGGCCTGATCTATGTACCTGACCAGGGCAACGCACGCATGTCCGTTCTGCATCCGGACCGCGGATTCGTCACGTCGTATCCCATGCAGCTCTACCAGTGGGGGTTCGTATGGAACGGCACGATGCGTCAGGACGACCACATGCTGGTCCCATCAATATCGCTGGAGACGCGGCGCGCTCTGATGCGGATATACCGCCCCGACCTGGTCCAGGTGGACTCCGTGCTCATGCCCGAACAACGAGCCGTCAACCAGAAGGATCCGCCTGGAGACTTCGCATGGGAAGCGCCCGGCGGTATGCCGCGCGGATTCGTTCAGGTGCCATTCTATGCTGTAGGAATATTTCAGATGGACAAAACCGGCGAGGTCTGGTCTACGTCGGATGGTGATCCGTCGTATCGCGTCGCGCGGTCCACGCTGCAGGGTGATACCGCACTGATCATTCAGACACAGCGCGAACCGGTTCCCGTGACGCGTGCGGAGCGTGATTCCGCGCTCAGCTCGATCCTGGAGAACCTCAGCCGCTTCGGCGTGCGCCGCCTCGATGCTTCCAAAATACCCGCAGTGAAGCCGGGCGTGCTGTCCCTGTTTACCGACGATCGCGGCCGGCTCTGGGTCCGCACTTCTTCCCCCGATTCTCTTGCGTGGTTCGACGTCTACGAACGCAGCGGCGCATTGGTGAAGACAATGGCAGCACCGTACACCCTCGTCCGTTGGGTGCCTCCCGTGGTGCGCGGCGACCAATTCTACGCAGTCGTGCTGGACGAGCTCGATGTGCCTTATGTGATCCGAGCTCGCATCGCACCAGTCCGACAGGAAGGAAGGATCCGCTGAATTAGCGGACCCTTCTGTGCCACTACTTCGACCTGAACACGACCGGCAGAGCAATCCACACAGGAACCGCCTCGCCTCTATTCTTCGCTGGCAGGAATCGCATGCTTCGTACGACGCGTAAAGCTGCCGAGTCCAGCTCTATATGGCCGCTGCCTTCCTTGACGATCGTTCTGCGAACTGTCCCGTCCTTGTCGACGAACACCCAAGCGAGCACCTGGCCGCCAATGCCCGCGTCGCGCAGAAGCGGCGGATAATTGTTCACCAGCGCAGCTCGGATTTCGTCGCGATTCGCGAGTTCAGGTCTGTCCGTGTATGGCGTAAACCGCGGCTGTTCCTGTTGCTCCAACATGGCCGGCAGAGTACGGCCGGCACCCGCGGTCACCGCCGCAACATCCGCGATGTAAATCGCCGGCGTGGGGTGATCGAAAAACACGTGGACACGATACACTTCATCTTTCGGTTTCTGCCCCTCCGGAACGCGCCGCGGCAGCAGTTGCATATCGCGCACGACCTGCACCGCCGCCCCATCGAGTTCTGCCTCACCAGCCGACTTGATCACATGCACATTGTCCTTTGCGCCCGTGGTTCGAACGGTGGCCTCCACATGCACCGACCCGCCGATCCCGGCTTCACGCAGACGCGCAGGGTAATACCGAGCCGCCAATTCAGACGGCGTCGTGACCGGTACCTGGGCAGCGCTGTTGGCCTGCATGCGAGGCAAGGATTGCTCGACGATGTTCATGCGTGGCTGCGGTTGCTGCGGCTCGTTCGGCAACTTCGTCTCACATGCCACCAATGCAACCAGGAAGGCCACCACAATCAAGCCAGCCGCCTTCCAGCGCTTCCGAATCAGCTGGTCCGCCAGCAGCCTCACCCTCGCCTCCAATCCATTGCCATGTTCGGCCAGTGCCGGCGTCAGCAGCAGCTCCGATTGCCGCGATCCCACGTTCACCAGCAGGGATGCATAGCGCGCCCGGTCCGGTGCGGCCGCCAGCACGCGCTGGTCGCAGTCCGCTTCGATCGTGAAGCGCAGCCGGCGCGCCTGCCACCACACGAGCGGATGCCACGGCGTGATCGCCGTGCAGACGAGGGTCAACAGCAACTGCAGTTGGTCGCCCGCGCGGATGTGCTCGCGCTCGTGCAACACGATCAGCTCCTGTTCGTCAGACGACGCGCCCTGTACCCAACGCGGCACCACGATGCGCGGGGCCAGGAAGCCGAACACGGCCGGACCGAAACGTTCGGACAGAAAGACGTCGTCCTCGGCAATGCGCGTGGGCTGCCACTCTCGTTGCGCACGCAGCAGCTTCAGGTAAGCAATCGCGTAGACAGTCAGCACGAGTATCGACAACAGCACCCAGCCGAGCACGAGCGCGTTGACCGGCACGCGTGCTCCGGCCTGCGACGTCGTATTCACGACGATCATCGGCATCTCCATTACCGGGAGCGCTTCCACCCGCACGGACGTCATCCGCGGCAGCCAGGGCGCCAGCGATGTCGCCAGCAGCGCAAATGTCCAGGCGTGCCGCTTGCCCACGCGCAGATGCGCGAGGCCTCGCTCCAGCAGAAGCGCGGCCGCCGTCACGAATGCGCCGACCATGACAGCGCGCAGCATCAATTCCAGCATTTCAGTCTCCCTTCTTCAGCTGCTCGTCGATCAGCGCGCGCATGCGCTTGAGATCGGCTTCGCTCAACTTGCGATCCGATACCAGCTGCGTGAGCAGCAGCTCCGGCGAACCCTTGAACAGCTTCCTGACGAGCTTGGACACCGCGCTCTTTTCGGCTTTCGCGCGGGCTACCAGCGGCCGGTAGCGGTGCGCGCGGCCTTCTTCGTCGTGTGTCACGTAGCCCTTCTCTTCCAGGGTGCGCAGGATGGTCAGGACGGTGGTATAGGCCAGGTCGTCGTGAAGCGCAGCGCGTACTTCCGTCACCGTGGCGTCGCCCTGCTCCCACAGCACGCCCATGATGTCCAGCTCGCGGTCGGTGAATTGGATGTCCATGCTACTATGGATATAGTAGGTCGGCCGGAATGTCAACTACTCTTCTAGTAGGTCGGGCGGCAAGTCGCGTTCACCTGTCCCGAGTTTCGGACTGGGGGCCCGTCCTCGTCCGCGGGATCGGGTTCACGAAGAACCAAGAACCAGGGGTAGGGATAGGGATAGGTTGAGGGGGAGGAGGTCCTTCCCCTTTACCAATCCCTGTCCCTACCCCTGGTTTTTAGTTCTTCGTGAACCGCTGTGGAATGCCGACCCTACCAACCAGCCGGAAGCCTCCGCACCACAACTTTCTCAACGTCCATATCATCCCGCTCGATATACGCCGCCCGCCCGGATGCGCTCACCGCTGCCGGCAATTTCTGCCCGTGCAATGTCCCGAGATAACGGCCTGACGCATCAAGAAGGTCAATGGGCCCGTCCGAGCCGACGTCTTTGCCTGTCCGCTGCACCCACATGCGCCCGCGCGGATCCACCAGCATGCCGGCGAGCACGGGTATGTAGTCGTTGAAGGTTAGCTCAGCGAGCATCTGGTCGATCTGCTCGCGGTTCATGGCGCCACCCACGCGGGTGCTGGCGCGCGCCGGACCGCTGCCGCTCTGCTCACGCGTGTCCATGATCATGGCGGTACGGCCACTCGCCATTTGCTCGCGACGCCGCGCTTTCTCCTTGTTCTTGTCGGCTTCCGTCACCTTGCGCGCAGCGATCGGCCGTTCGATGATGCCCTCGACCTTGCCGTTGCGCACGACCTGGAGCCGGTAGTTGATGTCGTTCGAGACGACAGCCGCGCCATTGGGCAGCACGCCCCAGTAGGTTCCGGGTGTGAACGCGGGAAGCTGGATACGCACGGCGACCTGCCGCTGCCCAGTGCCGCCGCCCGAGTCCTGCACTTTGGGCGTGATGTCGGGCTGCGGAATGTCGAACAGCTTGCTGGTCTTGCCGTCGGTGGTGAACCAGGTGAGCGGTGAACGGCGGCCGGTCATCGTCCGCGTCGAGACTTCCTCGGGCGCGCCGCGCCGCACGACGGGTGGCATGGTGCGCACAATCACGCCGCCTTGCGGATGCGCGAGCGTACCCTGCATCGGCACCGGGAATCCAAAGTCTTCGCCGAGCGGCAGGTTCTTGATGAAGGTGCCGTCCTTCTTGAACAGGCTTATCGCCGGGCGGCCCAGGTCGGTTACGGCAATACTTCCATCCGACGTGACCGCCAACCCGACCGGCGTCATGAGCTCACCCGGCCCGCCGCCCTGCTTGCCGATTTTGCGAAGGAACTTGCCCTGCGGATTGAACACGAGCACGCGGTGGTTGCCGCCGTCCAGCAC
>CBJLQC010000237.1:0-4975 GCA_966424955.1 uncultured bacterium
ATCGGCGTGCGCGGCACCATGATGCGCACCAAGACCGGGGAGATCACGGTGCGGGTGGGCGGCTTCGATGTGCTGGCCAAGGCGATCCGGCCGCTGCCCTTCGGCAAGGAAGAGATCGACGAGGCGACTGGGCAGCGCATCGTGCACAGCGGCTTCAGCGATCTGGAGCAGCGCTACCGCCAGCGCTATGCCGACCTCGCCGTGAATCCGGAGGTGCGCGAAGTTTTTTACAAACGCACGCGCCTGATCACGACGTTGAGGCAGTTCCTGGACGACCGCGGCTATGTGGAAGTAGAGACGCCCGTGCTGCAGCCCTTATATGGCGGCGCGTCGGCGCGTCCCTTCATTACCCACCACAATGCGCTGGACATGCGTCTGTACCTGCGCATAGCCGATGAGCTATACCTGAAGCGCTTGATCGTGGGCGGCCTGGAGCGGGTTTACGAAATCAGCAAGGACTTCCGCAACGAGGGCATCGACCGGACGCACAATCCGGAGTTCACGATGCTCGAGTTCTACGAGGCGTTCGCGGATTACCAGGACATGATGCAGCTGGTGGAAGAGATGCTGGTCACCGCGGTGAAGGCCGTGGGCGACGGCACACTCGAGCTGCAGCTGGAGGGCCGTGCGCTGAATTTCCGGCCACCGTTCGCGCGGCTGGCTTTTCTCGATGCGATCGCGCAGCACGGCGGCTTCGACGCGAGCGTCGAATCGGATGCGCAGCTGCTGGCGCGGGTGCGCAAGCTGGGCGTGGCGGACGCCGAGACAATGGGGCGCGGCAAGCTGCTGGATGAGCTATTCAAGGAGCATGTCGAACCGAAGCTTTGGGATCCTGTCTTCATCGTGGATTACCCGCGCGAGCTGTCGCCGCTGGCCAAGCCCAAGCGCGGCAATGCGGCGCTGGTCGAGCGCTTCGAGCTGATGGTGGCCGGCCGCGAGATCGCCAACGCGTTCAGCGAGCTGAATGATCCGCTGGACCAGCGTGAACGCTTCCTGGCGCAAGTGCGGCTGCGCGAAGCCGGCGATGAGGAGGCGCAGTCCTACGATGAGGATTACGTCCGCGCGCTGGAATACGGCATGCCGCCGACCGGCGGAGTAGGGATCGGGATCGACCGCTTGCTGATGCTCCTCACCAATCAGTCATCGATTCGGGACGTGATTCTTTTCCCCACGCTGCGGCCGGAAGAATGAAGAAGCTGGAGTGGTTCATCGCGCGCAGGTACCTGGGCGGCCGCAAGCGGGGCCGCTTCCTCTCGCTCATTACGCTGATCGCGGTCGGCGGCATTTTCGTGGGCGTGATGGCGCTGATCACGGTGATTGCCGTAATGACGGGGCTGCAGCGCGATCTGCAATCGAAGATCCTGGGCAGTAATCCGCATATCTACGTGTTCGAGCAGACCGGCAGCGGCTTTCGCATGAGCAACTGGCGCAGCGTCCTGGACAAGGTGCGCGGCACGCCGGGCGTCGTGTCGGCGCAGCCGTTCATCATGACGCAGGTCGGCATCATGCGCGGCGACTACGCGGTGGCCGGGCAGATCCTCGGGATCGATCCGGTGGTGGCCGGCACACCCATGACGGATATCGAGCGTCAGATCAAGCGCGGCGAACTGAAGTTCGGTCCGACGCGCAGCGGCGAGCCGGGCATCCTGGTGGGCCGCCGGCTGGCCGACAAGCTGAGCGTGCTGCCCGGCGACGAGATCACGGTCGGATCCTTCGAGAATATTCATGAGACGCCGACCGGCCTGATGCCGGCGATTCGCAAATACGAGGTCACCGGCATTTTCACGACCGGCATGTACGAGTACGACAGCCAGAACATGTATGCACAGCTGCCCGCGGTGCAGGACCTGCTCTCGCTGGATACCGGCACGGTGAGCGGCATTGCGGTGAACGTCACCGATCCGTGGAAAGCCGACCAGGTCGCGTCGCGCCTGCACGCGCGGCTGAGCTTCCCCTACTACACGAACGACTGGCAGGAGCTGAACTCATCGCTGTTCTCGGCGCTCAAGCTGGAGAAGCTGGCGATGGCACTGATTCTCTTCCTGATCGTGCTGGTCGCCGCCTTCAACATCATCAGCACGCTGATCATGGTGGTGGCCGACAAGACCCGGGAGATCGGCATTCTGAAATCGATGGGGCTAACGCGCGCCAGCGTGCTGCGCATCTTCGTGCTGCAGGGGCTGGCCATCGGCCTGATCGGCACCGCGCTGGGCACGGCCGGCGGATTGTTGCTGGTCTCGCTGCTCGACCGCTATCAGTTCATCACGCTGCCGGGCGACGTTTACTTCATTGACCGGCTGCCGGTCGCGCTGGACCCCTTCGATGTGGTCTGGATCATCGGGGCCAGCATCCTGATCGCGTTCGTGGCGACGATCTATCCTTCGCGGCAGGCATCGAAGCTCATGCCGGTCGAGGCGATCCGCCATGACTGAGATCGTGCTGGAGGGAAGGCAGCTACATAAGACCTACTACCAGGAAGATGGCAGTGAACTGCGCATCCTCGAGGGGGTAGAGATCTCGGTAGCGTCCGGGGAAGCGGTGGCGATCGTGGGCGCGAGCGGTGCGGGCAAGTCCACGCTCCTGCATCTGCTGGGCGGGCTGGACCGGCCGACCTCCGGCGATGTGCTGCTGGCGGGCCGGAACCTGGCGAAGCTGAGCGAGCGCGAGCTGGCGCTGGCCCGCAACGAACGCATCGGTTTCGTCTTCCAGTTCCATCATCTGCTCCGCGATTTCACAGCGCTGGAAAACGTGATGATGCCGCTGCTGATCCGCGGCGTCAGCCGGGCAGAGGCAGCGGAACGCGGCCGGCGGCTCATGGAAGACGTCGGATTGGGGCGGCGGCTGACGCACAAAAGCTCGCAGCTCTCGGGCGGCGAGCAGCAGCGCGTGGCGGTCGCCCGCGCCCTGGCCAACGAGCCGGTGGTCGTGATCGCGGACGAGCCGAGCGGCAACCTGGACACCCACACGGGCGAGCAATTGCACGACTTGTTCTTTAAATTGCGACAGAGCCATGGAATGGCGATGGTGATCGCGACGCACAACCGCGATCTGGCGGAGCGGGCCGACCGCGTGCTGCACATGAAGGAAGGGCAGCTGCGGCCGGATGAAACTCTCTACCCGGCGGCAGGCGACGATGCTGTGTGACCAATGCGGCGAGAACGAATCAATCGTTCATTTGACGCGCATTAAAGACAACAAGATCGTCACATCCCATCTCTGCGAGAGCTGCGCGCTCGAACAGGGTATCGAGCCCGGGGTGGCCATGACGGATGCGCCGCTGACCGACTTCCTCGCGCAGACCGGCAAAGCCATGGCCGAGAGCGCGGCCGCGGTGGGGCCCTGTGCGTTTTGCGGCATGAAGCTGGAGCAGTTCAAGAAGACCGGCCGCCTGGGCTGCTCGCACTGCTACGTGACGTTCGAGCCGCACCTGCGCAACTTGCTGCGCCGGCTGCACGGCAACCTGCAGCACCTCGGCAAGGTCTACCTGCCACCCGATCCCTCGGATGCCGAGCGTCGGGAGCGGCTGGCCGGGCTGCGTCGCAAGCTGGATCGCGCGGTCGAGGCGGAGGACTTCGAGCAGGCGGCTCGCCTCAGGGACCAGATACGTACGCTGGAGACGGCTGGATGATCGACGCCAATACGCTGGCCGATTTCGGGTTGAGCTGGCTGGAAGCCAGCGGGCAGCACGCCGACATTGTGCTGTCCACGCGCGTCCGGCTGGCGCGCAACCTCCAGGGGCATGCGTTCTCACCCAAGCTGCGCGATTCCGAACGCCTGCAGATCTACGAGCAGGTCCGGCAGGCCGCGGACAAGCACAGCATGCTGAAGGGCGGCATCTCGTTCGACCTGGCGGGCCTGTCGCCCCTGTCGCGCCGGGTCCTGCTGGAGCGGCACCTGATCTCGCGCGACCTGGCCGGGGAGAACGGCGAAGGCGCCCACGTGGGCTCGGGCCTGGTGCTCGGTCCGAAGGACGCGGTCAGCGTCATGGTCAATGAGGAGGACCACCTCCGTCTCCAGACGTTGATGTCGGGACTGCGCCTGACCGAAGCCTGGGCCCGGCTCGACCAGGCGGACGAGGAGCTGGGCAGCCAGATCCCGTTCGCCTACCACCAGGAATTCGGCTTCCTGACCAGCTGTCCGACCAACGTTGGGACAGGTTTGCGCGCCTCCGTGCTCATGCACCTGCCGGGACTGGTCCTGACCAAGGAAATCGGCCAGGTATTGCAGGGGATAGGACAAGTTGGCCTGACGTTCCGCGGGCTCTACGGGGAAGGCTCCGAGGTCATTGGCAATTTCTTCCAGATCTCCAACCAGACCACGCTCGGCAGGAGCGAGGAAGACCTGATCGACCACCTCCAGAAGATTGTCTGGAAGGTGATCCAGGTGGAAATTGAAAAGCGCGCCGTGCTGATGCGCGACGCGCCCTCCGTCATGGAGGACAAGATCTGGCGTGCCTATGGCTTACTGCGCTATGCACGCGCACTTTCATTCGATGAAGTGATGAATCTTTTGAGCGGTGTGCGCCTTGGTGTGAGTATGAATCTTCTCCCAGGGCTTCGTGTATATACGCTCAATAAGATCATGATCTTTTCGCAGACCGCGCACCTGGAGCAGGCGGCCGGGCGGCGCCTCACGGACGCGGAGAGCGATTTGCACAGAGCGGCCTACGTGCGGAAGATTCTGGCAGCCGAGGGTAGCGTACCCGGCGGGCCTGGGAATTGAGTTGCGGACCCGGCGTCACAACGGATTGGTCGGACACGTCGTTTGGGGGGAAGGATCGGTTCAGGATGGTAACGTTGCCATGAGGGCAAACGTGATGCCTGCCCCGGACTGTACCGGACTGTAAAGGAAAACATGAATTACAACTTTACCGACCGTGTGAGAAAAGTACTGGCCATGGCCCGCGAGGAAGCCATTCGCCTGCAGCACGATTATGTCGGGACCGAGCATATCCTGCTCGGCCTGATTCGCGAAG
>CBJLQC010000238.1:0-4972 GCA_966424955.1 uncultured bacterium
TGCGGCTGCTGGCACTGAGCGGCGACGGCCGGTTCAGTCCGTTCGTCGGCATTCCTCGCGCATGGGTCGATACGCTGCCGGCCGCGAGTGAAGCGCCCGTGCGATTCCCGCTCATCCTGGCGGTGCACAATGCCGGCGCGCGCGCGGCGCAGCCGACGCTGCTCTCGCTGAGCCTGCCGGCACGCTACCGCGTCGCCGACAAGCGCGGACCGCTCGATGCGCGCATGCTGATGGGCAATCCCCTCGCGCGTTACGATCTGCCGATCACTCCGCCGCGGCTGCAGCCCGGCGCCGCGCCCACCGTGCTGGCCGGTATCGACACGCTGTGGCTCGAGCCGCTGCTGCCATCGCTGTACTGCACCGCGCTCAGCGACAGCGTACCGGAATTCATCCCGGCGCCGCCCGTCGATCCGAACGCGTTCTCGCGCGTCCGCATCTTCTATTCATTCGCCGGCCATTCGATCAGGCAGCGGCAAACCGGCCTGCTGGACGTGCAGGTGGATCCGCATCTGATACGCCGTCCCGGACCGGCCACGTTGCCGGTTTTCGAAACGGTGATCACCAAACCGGAAGCGCCGCGCCCGGCGCTGGGCACGCTGAGCTACGGTGGATCCCGCGTCACCGCATGCGGTGACCCCGCACAGCCCGTGCAGCTGCACTCGACCTTGTGGGAAACCTCGGAGGGCGGACGCTTCTTCGTGCTTTACCACGGCGGCGCGCCGCGCAAGTATCTCTTCGATTTGAATCGGGACAGCATCATCGAACTCGAGATGTGGGATTCCGATGCGGACGGCCGGTTCGAGGCCCGGCGTGCGGCGCGCATCACCATACCGGGTTTCATCATGCCACTGCCGCTCCCGCGCGAGGATTCGGTGGCCGCGGCGGCGGCGTTGGCCACCGATACCGCCACGCTCGACAGCGCCTGGCTGCGCACGTTCCACGATACTTTGGGCGGGCCGCTGCGCTTTGGTGCGCCCCGCAGAGCGCCACGCGCGACGCCGCGCGCCCCGCAGCCCCAATCGCCGCAGGCTGGTGCGGCGCCACCGGCGGCCGTCGTGCCGGGCCGCGTCGATAGCGCGGCGCTCCGGATCTTCCATACCGAGGAAGCGGGGCCACTGCGCTTCCAGCGCGCGCTCGAAGGTGATACTGTGCGGCCCAGTCCCCGGCCGCGCCCGCGTCCACAGGGCCCGCGCTTGCTGGGCGTACCGTATCGACCAGGACAGGGCAATTAGGAACGAGAGTTGCCTTGACTCCGCGCATCAGGAGCAGAGCACAATGGATCAGAAAAACCGCGAACATCTGGAAAAGCGCCTGTTGCAGGAGCGTGAGCGTGCCGTCAAGGCGTTGCGCCAGCTCGACGATGGGAATGAAAGTGATGGCAGCCTGACGACCTATCCGTTCCATCTCGCGGATGAGGGGACGGATACGATGGAGCAGGAACAGGAATTCCTGTTGCGGAGTGTGGAAGGTCGTCGCCTTTACGAAATCGATGACGCGCTGCGCACGCTCTACAAAGAGCCGGAGCGCTATGGCAGGTGTGTGAACTGCCGAGGGGAAATCGCCCTCGACCGGCTGGATATTGTGCCGTGGGCGAAACTCTGCCTCGATTGCCAGACCACGGAAGAACAGAAGCCAGTGGAAGCCGCCTAACGGTATGCGCGCGGCATACCGTTACACGCTGCGGAATTCCGTGCCGACGATCTCGGTGCCGTCCTTCATCGACTCGATGTTGTAATCACCGAACAGATTAGGTGCCTCCTGCTGCAGCAGGCGCAGGCATTGGATGGCGAGGACACGGATCTCCGTGTCCGCCCCGGCCGACGCGCGCAGCTCGATGAAATGCCGCCAGGCGCGCGCGTTGCCCGTGACCACGATCTTGGTTTCCGTGGCGTTGGGAAGGAGGCTGCGGGCCGTCTGCCGGGCCCGCTTGCGGCGCATGGTGGGTGATGGTTCGTCCTTCACCTGAGCTTCGATCGCACCCAGCAGCTGCCGGTAGTCATCCAGCGCCCGCGCGCAGCTTTGCTCGAACAGCCGATAAGCCTCACTTTCAGGCGCGATTTCCGGCGGCAGCACGAAGGCGACCTCCGACTCGTCTACATAGCGCTGACTGAGCTGTGAGTAGGAGAAATGGCGGTGGCGCACCAGCTCGTGCGTCAGCGCGCGGCTGATACCTTCGATCAGGACCGTCCAGACCGCATGTTCCAGCACGCTACCATGGCGCGTGCGCAGGATGTTGTTCAGATATTCCGTGTTGGTGGTGCGTCCCGGAATCAGCTTGTGGCCGCCTTCCAGGCCGGCGTCCGGGCCGAAGCTGAGGTAACACAGGCGCCCGGCGAATTCCGCGACGGTTTGCGCCGGAATTTCCGTGTCGCTTTGCCATTGAACGTGTTGGGCTCCCAGATATTCCTGGCGCGCGAGCAGCGTGACTTTGGGCTCGCGAAAGATGTACATAGCGTAGCTCCTGCTCAATGGTTTAGCGTTGGGCGGACAAGCTACTTTCCTTCGTAATCAGGCGGCAAGGCCGACTCATGCCCGAAACAACCGTACGTTTTCAAGCGACGCCCAATCCCAATGCCGGCAAGTTCATCGTGAACCGGAAAGTGGTGGACGGCACATCGTCCAAGTCGTTTTACAACGCCGATGATGCGGCCGATCATCCACTCGCCGCGGCACTTTTCGAGCTGGAAGGCGTGGCCAGCCTGTTCATGGTGGACGACTTCATCACGGTGACGAAGGCGGCGGACACGGACTGGAACACGTTGATACCCAAGGTGCAGGCCGCCATCGAACAGGCATACGGATGACGCAGATGGACGTTTACGCGCAACGGCGCGAGCGCGTGCTCGAGCAGCTCGCACCCGGGGGCGCCCTGTTGTTATGTGCGGCGCCCGAGCTGTTGATCGGGCGGGATTCGCATTTGCGCTACGTGGTTGATGCCGAGCTCTTCTATTTGACGGGCTATACGGAGCCGGAAGCCGTGCTGCTGCTCGATCCGAACGGTGACGCGCCGTTCATGATGTTCGTGCGCGCGCGTGACGCCGAGCGCGAGCTCTGGCAGGGCCGGCGCGGCGGTGTCGAGGCTGCGCGCGAGATCTTTGCCGCCGACGAAGCGCACCCGGTCGCGGAACTGCCCGAGCTGCTGCCCAGACTGCTGGCACGCACGGATACCGTTTATGCGCGGCCGAGCGGCCGTCCGGAGATCGACGGCATTGTGCAGCAGCTTTTCGCGAGTGGGCGCGCGGCCCGCGCGCGCACGGGCCGCGGCCCGCACATCCTGCGCGAGCCGGGCGACATCCTGGATGAAATGCGGCTGGTCAAGGACGAGCACGAGCTGCCGCTCATCCGCGAAGCCGCGCGGATCACTGCGGAATCGTTCCTCGCGACTCTGCCGCAGATCAGTGCCGGCTTGCGCGAGTCGGATGTCGAGGCGCTGCTCGAGTTCGGCTTTCGACGTCGGGGCGCGAGCGGCCCTGCTTTCACGACCATCGCGGCGAGCGGGCTGAATGCGACCATTCTGCACTATGTCGACAACACGGCGCGCCTCGAGGCCGGCGAGCTGCTCCTGCTCGATGCGGGTGCGCGCTACCAGATGTATTGCGGCGATGTCTCGCGCACGGTCCCGGTTTCCGGTCGGTTCAGCGAGGAGCAGCGTGCCTGGCACGACGTAGTGCTCGCCGCGCATGACGCGGCGCTCGCTGCGGCGCAGCCGGGTCAGCCGTTCGACGCCGTCCACCATGCCGCGCGTGAAGTGCTCGTGTCCGCGCTGGCCGACGAGCAACTGCTCACTGACGCGCAGCGCGAGGACGAGAACGCGATCAAGCAATTCTACCCGCATCGAACATCGCACTGGCTGGGTCTGGAGGTGCATGACGTCGGACCTTACGCGCGTGCCGATGGGCCCGTGCTGCTGCAACCCGGCATGGTGCTGACCATCGAGCCGGGGCTTTACTTACCCGATCGCAATCTCGGTGTCCGCATCGAGGATGATGTCCTGATCACCGCGAATGGGCCGGAGGTGCTGACCGGAATATTGCCGGCCGCTGCCTCGGACATCGAGGCGCTGCTGCAATGATCGTTTGGGTTGGGCTGCTCGGGGTCGCAGTCGTGGGCCTGGCGGCCGTCGCCTTCCGAGCCGCCCAGCTGAGCCGGCAGCTAAAGGCCATGCAGCGCGTGCAGGAGCGCGAGCACGCTGCAATGCTCAACGCCGATCGCCGGCTGAGCAACGTGCTGGAAAGCGTGACCGACGGGTTTGTGACGCTGGATGAGAATTGGTGCCTCACCTACGTCAATCGCAGCGCCGAGCGCATCTTCGGGCTGCCGCGCGCAAAGATCATGGGGCGCAGCGGACTGGAGGTTTTCCCCGAGGGGGTGGGAAGCAGGATTCACCAGGAGCTGGATCGGGCGCGCAGTGAGCATGCGTCGATCGAGTTCGAGTCGTGGTATGCGCCTGGCGAGCGCTGGTTCGAGGTGCGCGCGCATCCGGCGCCCGATGGCGGGCTGAGCGTTTACTTCCGCGACATCACGCGCCGCAAGCGCGCGGAGGAATCGATCGCACTCCAGGCGCGCCTGCTCGATGCCGTCGGGCAGGCGGTCGTCGCGGTGGGCATGGACGGCGTCGTTTTCTACTGCAACCGCGCGGCGGAAGGATTGCTCGGCTGGGAGGCGCGCGCCGTGCGCGGCAAGCTGAGCCTCGCCGCCATGCACCTCGAGAGCGATCCCGCGCGCCGGGAGCTCACCCAGCGCATCGCGGACGGCACGGGGTGGGCAGGTGAGACGACGTTGCAGCGCCGCGATGGCAGCGTGTTTCCCGCGCACGTGTCGGACTCGCCCATTCGCGATACCGACGGCAGTGTCATTGGGATGGTGCGGGTCGCGAGTGATGCCACGGCGCGCCACGCCGATCAGCTGTGGGCCTACCAGGTGCAGCCGCTGGCCGACTGCAGCGCTTGCGCTGCGCGCAGGCACAGGTCGG